>JAWVEM010000169.1:0-4247 GCA_033856735.1 Blastocatellia bacterium | reverse complement strand
ATTTCGTTCTTGTCGAGAAGGAATTCCAACGTTGCGTCGCCGCCGCCGGGTGTGGACTGCAAAGCATTGAGCACAAGATTTGACAGGGCGTCGCGGACCGCTGCCGTCTGCACGCCATCCAGTTCGGAGTCGGCGTTGGCGTGACATCGCAAGGTGATGCTTCTTTCATCGGCATCGGCCCGAAAAAGGTTGCTCACGCTTCTGATTAATTCATCAGCGCGGCAAGGTGGGGCCGCCGGCGGCCGCTTGCTGGCGAAACTTAGCAACTGCGTCACACTCTTGCTAAGACGATCAGTCTCACCGACGATTAAGCTCAAATCGCGCGCATGTTGACGGTTAAGTGATTCGTCCTCGCTCATGACCTGAGCAATCGACTTGATTGCCGACAGCGGATTCTTTACTTCGTGAGCGACGGTGGCCGCCATCTGGCCCAGCGCCGCCAGCCGTTCACCTTCGGCCACCTTTCGTTCCAGCCGCAGGTTTTCTTCTGCCAGCCGGCAATCTTCGACGGCAATCGCCACCTGGCCGGCGAGCACCTCGAGCACCGCGCGCACGTCAGGTGTTAACGCGTTGGGAGACCCTTCGATCAAAAGCAACCCGGCGTCTCGATCTTCACGACGCAAAACATAGGCGAGGTCGTACTGCTGCTCTCCAACGACGACGTCATCTTCCAGGACGGCAACGCCGGCGGCCCCTGCTCTGCTCAGCAGACTTTCTATCCACCGCGAATCATCTGCATTCTCGTCCGCGGTTGATGTTCCATCGTACTCGCGCAAGACGATCTTCACGCGTCGCAGTGAAAGGGCGGTAGCAGTTTGCGATTCGATAAAAGCAAGCAACTCGGGAAGCCGCCGGTATTGTGCGGCCTGTGCGCCGACGTGAGCCACGACCTCGCGATAGAGGGCCGTTTCGCGTTCGAAGAGTGCGCGAAAACGCTTCTCGAGCCAGCCACGCAAAGGCGCCGCAAGTAGAGTCAACGCGAGAATCAAAATTGCTTCGATGACCCCCGCGCGCAAACCGTATCGCGAGTTGGCCCAGTCACTGATGCGTCTTATCCCGTAGAGGTAAACAGCGAGCACCATCGCGGCGAAGGTCGCGACGATCAAACTCTCTTTGATAATCAATTCAAGAAAACGATAACGATAGATGTAGTAAGCCAGCAGCGCTGAAGGCAGCAGCGATCCCAGGTTAGCGAAGATCTGCAGATACTGACCCGCGACAGTTCCCTTGCCTAACCCCAGGCCAAGCGCTGCCAGGATCAAGACAGCAATTACCACGAACGAAAAAGCGAGTGTCCGCAGGATTCGCCGCTCGCTGGCCGAAGGCGCGCGGCGGGCGACAAGCAGTTCCGTAATCGCTACGACCGCCAGCGAGTAAACCACCCAAACCGCAAACGGGAGTACAAACTGTGAAAGCTTCGCCACCATCGGCTGATACGCACCGATCCATATGCGTGGCACCGTTATAATTAAAAACAGGCACGGGATGTAAGAAAGATAGACTCGGACTCGCTCAGTGCGCGTCAGGGTACGCCCTTGAGCGCCAGCCCAGAGGTGCAAATGCACGTGGAGCAAAAGCGAGTAGCAAACGGTGATACTGACGACGGCGATCGAACTGGCTAAGCGCAAGACGCTGGCCCATCGCACAACGTCGAGGGCCAGCAAACTGCGCAGGGTAATAACGAGATTGCCAGCGTGCCAGGCAGCCATGCACCAGCCCAGGCTCAGCAGCAGACGCTGTACGGGCACCAGTCCCAGCCGTTGCTTGAGCAGTAGATACCCCATCCACAACGGCAGCACCGCACCCAGACTATAGCCAATGAGTTGTAGGGCTTCGAGCAGAGTCACGCCGAGAGGATATCAGGAAGTGGTGCATGAACGGGAGCAAGTTCAGCCCGAGCTTATCTCCCGAAAAATCCGGGATCCATCAAATACCAGGTAAGTAGACCGGCCAACATCCCAATTACCAACACTACGAGTACAGTGACCTTCTGCTTAGCAGTCGTGCGCTTTCCTGCCATTGAAGGAAATATCAAAAGAAACAAACCTCCGACGACGCAGACTGGGGCGAAGGCGGCCAGTTTCATCGAGTACTTCCGTTCATCCAACAGTTGGTGCCAGTTGTAATAAACGAGACCGCTGCCGACCAGAATTAGCACTAAGGCAAAGATACGAGCTTTGAAGTGCTGCATTGTTTCTCTCTCACCGGCAACGAATTGTTACGTTGGCTCTCAAGCTAGAATCTGAATCCTACGCCGGCACTGAACTGCAAGCTATTTTTTCTCTCAGGAGGTCGCACAATAATAGCGCGCGAAAGGGATGCACCCGAACCATAGAAAGAACCATAGTGAATTATCGTATCGCCCAGATCGAAGCGCGCGAAAATTCGCCGCGAGTGATAGTACTCGACTACTGCCCCTAGGTCGGTCGAGAAATAAAGCTCTCTGCCGTTGCCGAACCTGCCTACTATAAACGGTGGGAACGGTGCGGGATTATTGATGTTGGAAGTACCAAGCAACTTGGTCACTTTAGTGAAACCCACAAAGCCGGGCCGGGCCTTACCAAATATCCCGAACCTGCGGAATCGCTTCCCGGCCTTAACGCCGAACTGACCCTGGAAAACTCGTCCACCCGGCTCACGTCCCATTAACTCGCTCGCCGCCGATCCATCGAAGTCGCTCTTGGGAAACAGATTTCCTTCAGCCTCGAACGCGATACTCTTGGTGAGATTGTAAGTGAACCGGCCACCGAACCCCGGCTCGTTCCGTTTGGCTGCGGCGGGAGCGAAACCGATAAATCCAGGGTCTATTGGATGGACAACCAAGGTGCTTGGTTGATTGCGAGAGAGCAAAGAGAACTGCGCGCCAACTTCAAACCTCGGCACCGCTTGTTGGGCCAATGCCGGACTGCTTACGAGAAGAAGAATGAAGATGAGTAGCGCGGCTCTGAAATGATTAAGGATTCTCACGAAGGTATTCTTCAGCCGCCGCTATTGGCCTGACGTCCCGAGCGTAATCTCGGTCCTGCGGTTCTTGGCACGGCTGGCGACGGTTGTATTCGGCGCGACGGGATTTGCTCCCCCCAAACCGCTGGCCTGGATTCGCGTCACGTCGGTGCCCGCCGCGGCAAATCTCTCAGATAAAACTCTGGCCCGGTCTTGTGTCAGTTGTTGTAGCCCGCCTTCATCGCCACGATTGTCGGTGAAGGACTCAATTGAGATCTGGTAATCAGGATTGTTGGCGAGCAAGGCGCCTATCTGATCGAGCTTGGCGGCGGCTGCCGCAACCAGGTTAGCCGAGCGCGGATTTGCCCAGATCGATTCAGACAGAACGAGCGTCATGCCCCGGGCGCCGTCGCGCACGGTGCCGAAGCGGGCCAGCGCCTGCTTCAAAGTTTCCGTAGTGGCGCGCTGATCGGCCACGTGTTTCTCTGTCGCGCGGCGAGCTTCTTCGGCCTGCTTCTCACCTTCGATCCGGGCCAGTCGGACTTTCGCATCCTCAGAGTCAGCCCGCACAGTTTGAATTTCATCGCGCAGCCTGGCGACCTCAGTGCGCGCATCGCGCAATTGCTCGGTAGAGTTGACGGCATCGCGTTCGGCGAGTTCTCGCGCATGACGCTCGGTGTCCAACTCAGCTTTTAAGCGGGAGATTTCCTGATTGGCTGTCTCGGTGGTTTCTTCAGCTTTGCGCACTGCTAGATCGCGGCGCTCAATTTCTTCGCGTCGCTCGCGAGAGGCGCGACGCACCAGAGCCATGTCTTCGGCCTTGGCTCCGCTGCTGATCGCCTGCCGCGCGAGGATGTCGATCTCGCGCTCGGGCTGCCGCATGCGGAGGGCGCTTTCGGCTTGTTGCAGATCGGCCTGAGCGGCGCGCAGTTCGTTCGGCGCGTCGCGCTCAGCGCCGGCATACCTTGCCAGGTTAACTGCCTGACGGGCGCCTAAGAGAGCCACTGGAATATCGCGAAAGTCCGATTCAGCGATCTGGGGAACGTTCGAGTCGCGAAAGTAATCGCTGGTGTTGCCGATATATTGAATCCTCGAAGTCTCGACCTGCGCATCACGGATCACAAGCGGCGCAGTATTCTCCATCACCACCATTCGGCTGGGAGAATGGACCAGAAAGTGTGGCTCGGCAGTGACGACCAGAGCAAAAGTCTGCAGAGGAGTGGTCACGTCAATCTTCGAATCGATCAGGCCGCTGCCGCTGCGCTTGATCTCGCCCAGATTGTCTACGTGACCGTCGGGCGAGA
>JAWVEM010000168.1:0-4493 GCA_033856735.1 Blastocatellia bacterium | reverse complement strand
GGCATCGCCGCATTGAACTCCTGCGACGTCGCAAGCATCCGAGCGGCAATCGCGGCTTTCGACGATTTCGAAGACGGCAACGATCCGCATGGCGAGCACGATTTCGGCGCCATCACGGTCGCGGGCGAACCCATTTCTGGAGCATCGACTATTACGATGTCGATGGCGCGTCTTCCTGCGCGCTGCGACCCGTAAGGGCCACGGTGACAGAAAGCATGACGGATTCTGTCTAGCGTGCCGCAACCTTCAGCGGGCGCGCCCAGCAGCGAGTGGACAGAAACTGCATTCGTCCTCCGAAACGTATTCGCCAACAGCCAAGTGGGTATCCGAAGGGTGCTTAGTGGTGGGGTCCGACTCGCTAATGCCCATGTCCTTTCAGGATTTCTTCCCAAATTTCCCTGCCCTGCAGATAGTAGGTCCACCCCTCCAAAATGGCTAATTGCTTTTCGGGCGCGTTGCCATAAGGCCAAGCCCCCAATGGGCTTCCCCATTCTGGCGGGGGGCAACGCCGCCGCCCGCCAGACGATTAAGGCCAGCCCCTCTTAACAGGAGGTCGATAGGAATTCTGAGCGCGGCCCCGGTCGCTCCGTAATTGAAATTACCCGCGTAGTCGAACTGATGATCAACGTTCTTGTAGTCCCAGTCCCCTCCGGTCCTGACGTGATCAAAAAACCAAAAAAACTTTCGGATCGGTATGACCTCGCCTGTAAGCACACGCGGATCCCCCAGCAGGTCCGCTTCCTTGCGCAATTCATTTAAGGACGCGACTATGTTTGAGCCCACAGTATCGCCGCTCGGCAAATCCGGCGGGAAAATGAATGCGCCGGCGGGATCACTCGGAAGCTCATGGGGGCTGTTAAGTGCCGCCGACAAGGACGGAAGCCCCCAATCTCCGTAATCCGTTCCATCTGGCTCTAAAAACAGCGTGGGCCAAATAGCGCCGACCATAAGCTCGGGATCGTCGGTGAACGAGATCAGCTCTTGCCCCCCAGTGCCGTTCTCAATCGTATTAACTACGCCGTGAATTCGACCTTCCAGCCAAAAGCGGGCGCTCTTTGCCGCGGTCAAGGCCCTCTTTGCGTCCCTCATCGCGTTTTCGGAGTCAATTTGGTCGTTAACTCGCAAAAATTCGTCTTTCATCCGCAAAAGATCGTTCGCAAGTCGAAGCTTAGATATTGCGTATATTTGGCCAGCATCTTTCTCGTAAGAAGCCGCGGCAAGTTGGGATCTTTTAAGGTATCATCAAGCTTCCGAAACTCCTGCTTAACTTCCCTCTGAGCAGTCTCCAATGCACCGTAGCTGTCGTTGCGCACTGTCGATAAAAGTCCGCCGATATTCGCGCCTTCAGGTCGTAAATTCGAGGGTCGGATCGAATGTGATAACGCTTCGGCTATAGTGTGGTCGCGCAATCCGCTTACGGCTGAATAGGGGAGTATATTTTCATTGATCTGCACCAAGTGGGTCAACAGCCAATATTTAATGTCTTTGCCAAGAGTGTTATGCTTAGCCGCCGCATCCGAGTGCGCGTTCGCGTGCTTCGTGATGTCAGGCTTGGTTTCCGTGATCTCTGCATTTGCAGCTGTTGCATCTTGCGCAAGGGTGTTTACCCGATACTGTAAACTGTCGCGCATGCTTTGCACGTCCTGAGCAAAGGTTCTGTTCGCTGTCGCGTACCCACCATCTGTTAAAAGGCTTGTTAGTTCACGTGATGAGGGACCGATCCGCACTTCTTCGTTTGGGTGAATTCCTCCATCCGGAGCTGTATACAGCCACTCTACTGAGTCGCCCATTGGCGTGTTGGGCGGCACCGTGGGCACCAGGACCTCTGCAGCCGGGCAGAAGGCTCCGAAGGCACAAAGGTTTGGAAGCGGTCGACCTTTGTGCTTGACCACGCAGTTTACGGCAAGATGTTCCGCGGCTAACCGTGTGCACAGCTGCTCTAGCGACAGAGTTCCGGCAGGGGACGTTGTCCATGTCGCACCTAGGTCCTGTTCCTGTTCAGGACCTGCCCAACAAGAGCCGCAAGCAACAAGGAACACTGCGATAATCCGCATCATTGGCAAAGCCCAGCAGAGAGGTAGGGCAATTGCTGCTCAAGTGTGTTTTGTGCGGTGCTCGCTTGCAGGAGCCTGTCTTCAAGGCGCTCCTTCACATCTACGCTTGAAATAAAAGCCGGAAGTGTCGTGAGCTGGGCATTCAGCTCCTGAAAAGCGTCCCGAGCCGCATCCACGCCTCGTAGCAAATCCAGGCATGTCTCAGCTTTCGCCGGGGTTTGCTGAAGGCTTCGCATTTCCACCATTGCTCCTGCTAAATCCTGTAATATGCGAGCCGTGAGCTTTTCCTCCTGCCATTGGGTGAATAGAAACAGAACTCCAGTTTGCGACATCGCAAGATTTATTAGGCCGGCGCTCAAAGTCGCGTTCGCTGCATCCTCAAGTAGCTGCGCGGCTTCCACTTCGGTCTGATATAGTTGCGCGTATTGATGCACCGCATCCTGGAGAGCCTTGATCTGGTCGTTCTGCGCGGCCAGAGCTCCTTCGCAAATTGTCTTTGATATTTGAAAAGATTCCTCTGGCTGAACAATCGACGTGAAATAATTCTTCTTTGCCTTCTCGAACTTGGACATTTGTTCATCGTACTCATTTTTGCCAAGGAGGCTGCGCATCGAGTCAAACATGTTGTACCAAACCCCTTGATCCCCGTTTTCTTGTGACGCGCTGTCTGACCCCGATGAATAGCCGAGGTAAAGTTTCAAGTCGTGAGGGGGGACACGGAGCGATGTTAGAGGAGATACCGCCGCAAGATGCTAAAGCCCGAAGCCGTCGAACGCCACCGGGTCTGAGCAGATATTGTTCAGTAGTGAAAACGAGTCTATGATCCTCGCTACCTTCTCCTGATTCCGAAGGGTGAGCCGCTTTGTTTTGTCGATCCAAACAAGCGCAAGAACTGCTTTTTTTTCTGCATCATCGTCGGAGGTAGGAGGAGCGATAATCGACATGTTCGCGGTCGTTTGGGATAATTTGTCTAGGTCAACCGCGAGCTGCGTTACCCACGCTCTGAAGAAGTTTGGCCATCTGACCGTGAGGTCCGCGACAAGCATCTTTTTGGACCACGCATAAGCCTCGTTCTTCACGAACTGCTCCGCCTGGTCGCCGAAATCATAAGCACAGCCACATAGAGGGAATAGGAAAGCAGTTAGCGCAAGTCTGAAAACTATGGACATTGGAAAGCTCCCGGCAGACTCACCTTTTCGCCTAATAAGTTGGAGTAGTAGTTTAAAACGGTAGCGCAATCTGATTGCATTCGGGCTAGTTCGATCACCAGACCTCCGATCTCTTGGCGAACGGCTTCTCGCCCTAACGAGAGCGCATCCTTGACTTCGATGAGCTTTAGAATGGCCTCGATCGTCAAGGTTTCATCCGAAGCATCGGACGGCAGAGAAAGGGCCTGTTTGATTGCTTTCGTTTCCTCCCTCGTCAGGCGATCCTCAGCGTCCGAAGCAAAGGCCGCTAGCTTCGACAGCGCGTCAGCGCGCTGATCCGCCGTTGCTTCCAACAACGACTCGATTGCAAGATCAATGGGAGTCGGGTCTACGATGGATGCTGCTGAGACTAGGTCATTGATACGTTGTTTAGTGCTATCTAGAAATCTGTCTCGAATGATCGTTGATAGGACCAAAGAGGCCTTTTCGACAGCTTCTCGATTGCCCGGCTTAAGCCGGCCCCGGTCAGTTACCAAGATCATGTGTGCAGCAAACAGTCGCCTGAAGTAATCCTTGTACAAGGAACGATGGTCAGAGCGCCGCAGGGCTCGTCTACTTCGTCTTCGACGCTCAATAACGGCGCCATGCCCCGGCGTCACAGGCCGATCGTTTGCCGTCATCGCCCTTGTCATTTTCGGGCTCGCGGCGATCGCCTGCCTGCTCACGCTCCGCATGAAGTGAACGCCGCCGGCTAGCCCGGTCTCCTCTTTAGCTTCTCGGCCTCGCGATCGGCACCGTATGTTCTCGGCCGGGCGGAGCCCGCTCAGACGTGGCCTCATGCACCGGATTTTCCTTATTGTCTGCTCTCGGCAGAAAGCGGAATGACGCTTTTGGAGAAAGAATGCTGAAACCTGCCCTCGGCATCTTACGACCAGCCCAGCGCGCCTCCCGCTCGTCCGAAGAGATCACAACTAAGTCGAACTCGCGTTCAGTCCCTTATGATCCGTGGTTAACCTGCTTACGCTGACGCAAGAACCCGATCGTAGTAGTTGGAGTCAATCGAGTTCTCCTGCAGAATACGCAGGGCCGGATCAGGGCCAAACTCTTGCTGCAGGAAAGCGTGGCGGGCGGCGAGGACCACGTCCGATGGAAGTTCGGCGAACAGAAGGCGAAAGACTTGCGTCATCATAGGTTTCCATACACCTTGATAGTAACGATTGTCCACGTCGTTGGCTATTGCTGTGATATCCACGGCGAGGTCCCGCTCGCTCAATCCGCTATTTTCCTGAAA
>JAWVEM010000167.1:0-18474 GCA_033856735.1 Blastocatellia bacterium | reverse complement strand
TGGCCAATTCCATCACCTTCGATCCGCACAAATGGATGTTTGTCCCGTTTGCCTGCGGCACGACGCTGGTGCGCGATGGTGGCAACGTGCTGCGTGACTCGTTCGACATCTCGCCCGAATACCTCAGCGAGGATCGCGGCGGGGCCGACGTGCAGTACGATTTTTTTCGGTATGGCCAGATGGGCACGCGCCGGTTCAACGCCCTGAAGCTCTGGATGGCGTTCAAATTCATGGGCAAGCGCGGTTACGCTGAAACCACGGAGCGCCACATCGAGTTGACCGAATATTTTGCGGGACGTCTTGACCAGCTCTCAGATTTTGAACGCGTTGGTGAGGTTGAAACAGCCGTCTGCTGCTTTCGTTACTTGCCTGAGAGCGTGCGCGCGCTGGATCCCGATGATCAGGATCGCATTCAGCAAGCGCTGCAACAGCGCGTTGAAAAAAGCGGCAAGGCCTTCTTTCCCTC
Source organism: Blastocatellia bacterium (assembly GCA_033856735.1). Taxonomy (GTDB): domain Bacteria; phylum Acidobacteriota; class Blastocatellia; order Pyrinomonadales; family Pyrinomonadaceae; genus UBA11740. The sequence continues at coordinate 18,008 of JAWVEM010000167.1, read as the reverse complement.
CACGATCCTGCATGGCCGGCGCGCGTTACGCGTGAACATCAACAGCTATTTAACTGAGCGCAGGCACGTCGACGATCTGGTAGAATTGCTAAAGCAGGAAGGCCCCGCGTGTGTTGCTGGATGAATGCTTTGAAGATGAAATTCGCGCGATCGTTCTCTGGGATGTTGGCGATTTGGCTGGTGAGTTTTCCTGTCCATTCACAAACCACACACATTCAATCCCGTTACGTTAAAGACACGAATACCACTATCGTTACGGCAGACAGCCTCTATGTCATCAACATGCCGGGCCAATTCATGCAAATGCAGTTGACGGGCCGCTATCCTAATCAGGGCCCGCCCGCGACGGGAACGGGGTCTCTTTCCCTACAATTTTATTCGTATGCACCGACGCTTTTGTACCAAAGCGATGACGCTCATCGATTGGCCGTGAAAGCCGACGACAAGGTTCTCGATTTCGGCTTGCTGAACTACAGCACCTTCGCGGCGGGGGCAAATCCTTATTTGCCCGCGGATGCGTTAGTGAGAACAACCAACAGGGGAAAGAATCTGTCTGGCGAGATGATGTCCCTGCAAGGTCTGCCGCTGGGTAGTCTCGATGAGCTAGCCAAGGCTCGAGATGTAGTAATGAAGATTGGCGCGACGGTCTTTCCTTTGACACGAACCCAGTTGAGCATCCTTCGCGAATTTATTTCGACCCCGACGCCGGTTGTCGGGCCGGTTAAGACGGCCGCACCTGAAGCTACGATCAACGCACCGATTGTCCCAGCTCATGTTCCTTCGGACGCGAATAAAGCCCCGCTTGAGCAAACTCTTAAGTGGATCAAGAACGAATTATCGCGTAACAGCAATACTAGGTACGCTGCCGGAACTCCCACTAGAATTGAGGCGGCTGATTTCTCAGGTTGCCGGATCAAGTACCGGATAATTCCCGTCATCGAGAGTATTTCAGGGACTAACCTGAAACACGCGATTATGGAATATCAGCTGAACTTGTCAGAGCTTAACCCGGAATCAGTTCGCGCTTCTTACTTTAAAGAGTATTCATCGGTCTTCGTAAGCACCAAAAATAATGAGGTAAAGATCAAGGTAATCTCCAGAGAAGATGATAAGGGGTTTGCCGGCAGAGAGTTGGATGAAAAAGTCTACGCCATGACCAGGATCAATTTGAGCAACGCGGACTCCGCTGCCCAAATGAAAGCGGCCCTGTCACATGCGATCAGGCTGTGTCAATCTCAATAACGTGAATAGCGTCATATGAAAAAGCTTGCGTACGCATTGTCGCTCATTTTAGGTTTCGGGATCGCGGCAGTTTGGCTCCCCGCGATTTTGCGCGCGCAATCGACCGAGGCCCGTTCTTTGCCGGCTGTTCATTCTCGCGCTGAGTTCGACTCGCTGGCAGTCGTTTACGACGCCAACACACCTTACGCGCTACCACATGTTTTGTTCGCCATCGACCGCCAAAACAGCAACCGGATCTATTACATCAACACCAAGCGCTACAAATTTCACAAGGACTTTGTTAACGGGACCTATCTTTCCCTGGAACGCGGCCAGGTGTTCTTTGAAAACAATTATCTGAAACCGAACCGGCGTTTTATTCTGGGCACGATCGCGTACCAAACCCCGGTGCGGCGCTGGACATTCGAATTCTGGGAAGGCGATCTAATTCGGCCCGAGCAAATCAGCTTAGCTTCCCAGCTCATCAACAAATCTTTCTTTACTCCAGTGGCTTTCAAGCCGAACTCGTCGCGACAGGAAGAGGCGTCACAGCGTCTCGATTTACAACGCGTCCTGCAGCGCGATATTTCTAAGGAGCAGGATTACCAGGCGCTGAACGTCGCGAAAACTCTGGGGCGAATTCATGTCATCCCAAAACTTGACGAGCATGTCGAGATCGGCTTCAACGAAATCCTGGTGCTCGATGAAGTGCCGATCAGCTTGCCGCCAATCGCCGGCATCATTACGGGCAAACCATCCACGCCGCTTTCGCACATCAACCTTTTGGCGAAGGGTTGGGGGGTGCCCAACGTCTACATCAAGAATGCCCAGGAACTCTTCAAGCAGTACAACGGTTGGTGGGTCGAATTTGACGCCCGACGCGACACGTACACGATTAAGCGCGCCGACAACAGTGCATTGGATGAATATCAGAAGCGTTTGAAAGAGCGTCTGGACGTGATGAAGCCGCGCTCTGATCTTTCCGTAAAGGCCCTGGCGAACCTGAGTGAACAGCGCGCCTCGTCATCAATCGCATACGGCGCAAAATCAGCCAATCTGGGAGAGTTGATCCGTGCTCGTTTGCCGGGTGTGGCCATCCCGCCCGGCTTTACGATTCCTTTCTTCTATTACGATCAGTTTCTGAAAGAGAACAAGCTGGACGACGCGATCTATCAGATGCTGAACGATCAAAAATTCGTGCACGACCCCGCGTATCGCCGCGAGTATCTGACAAAGATGAGGCAGCAGATTCAGCAGGGCACGGTGAATGCGCAGTTGCGGGCTGAAGTCCTGCGCCGCCTGCACGCAGAGTTTCCCGAAAAGGGAGTGTTCGCACGCAGCTCAACCAACAGCGAAGACCTGCCGAATTTTAGCGGCGCCGGGCTGTACTCGACCGCGCCCAACGTTCGTGGCGACACGCAAATGATCGACGCCATCAGGTTTGTCTGGGCCTCCGTGTGGAATTACGAGGCTTACGAGGCGCGCGAGCGCGCCGGGATCGATCACATGAAAATCTACATGGCGGTTTTGATTCAGGAAGGCATTAACTCGGACAGTTCCGGCGTCATGATTACCGCCGATCCCTTCAATCGCGAGAGCACAATCGAGAATCAGGGCTCGATTTACATCAGCGCCAAACGCGGCCTGGGGATGAAGGTCGTGGAGGGGCAGAGAGTAGCAGAGCAAGTTGTTTTTCGACCCAAGGCGAATGCGGTGCAGGTGCTGACGCGATCCGAAGAAGACAGTCTGCTCACCTTTGACGCCCAGGGCGGGATCAAGGAAATTCCCATCAGCGGCGAACGCGTCGTACTGACAGATGAAGTCATTCGCCGCCTCGCCGCTGCCGCCGCCGCCATCAAGCGAATCTTCGGCGGCAAGGATCAAGACATCGAGTGGGCCTATATGAAAGGTCAGATTTACATCGTCCAGGCCCGGCCGTTTATTCAGGGCGGATGAACGTGGCACAGACTTCAGTCTGTGAAGGTCCTCCGCCAATCACGAGCCTGCATATCAAGAAGGAATCACAGACTAAGTCTGTGCCACTTTATGAAAATCTTTGCTGACGGAATTCTGAATGATCGAGTCGCGTTTGTGACCGGCGGCGGCACCGGCATTACTGGCGGCGTCGCGCGCGCCCTGGCCGAGGCGGGCGCGAACGTTGCGCTGGTTAGCCGGCGCCTGGAACATCTTGAGCCAGCCGCAAAAGCAATCAATGATGCGCGGGGCGCGGATCGGCGCACTAGCCCGACCGTCTGGGAGGGCTCCCCAACACAGAGAGCGATGGGCGAAGCCTTTGCCGTCGCTGCCGATGTCCGGAATCCTGCGGAGGTTGAGCAGGCAATCGCGGCCACCGTGGAGCGATTCGGCAAAATCGACATCGTAGTAAATGGCGCCGCCGGAAATTTTCTCTGCGCGGCGGAAGAGCTTTCTGCCAATGGTTTTGGAACGGTGGTCGATATCGATTTAAAAGGAACATTCAATGTGTGCCGCGCGGCCTTCAGTCAATTGAAAGAGCACCAGGGACAGATTTTAAATATCAGCGCCACGCTCCATTACCTGGGCACGCCGATGCAGCTTCATGTTTCCGCGGCCAAGGCTGGAGTTGACGCACTGACTAAAAACCTGGCCGTTGAGTGGGGACGTTATGGGATCCGCGTGAATGCGATCGCGCCGGGGCCAATCGGAGACACCGAAGGCATGACGCGGCTGGTCCCGGAACCAATCAAGGAGAAGCTGAAGAAACGAATTCCGCTCGGAAGATTCGGGTTGATTGAAGACATCGAAACGGCGGCGGTCTTTCTTTGTTCAGCCGCGGCGAGTTATATCAATGGCGCGATCCTGGTGGTTGACGGTGGACATTGGCTGGCTGCGAACCGGCTAATTTAGCTGCTACGCCGGGCACAAACCCGACCGTCGGGGAGGGCTCAGAAAACTTACCGCAAGAGGACCCCCCTCGACAGTGCAACTCTGCACAAGAAATCAAGATTGTTGCCGCTTAGAATTCCCAAATCGTGGATATTGAGTCGGAGCCTGCGGAGCGTGCGGCAGCTTTCCGCTCCGCTTGCCCCACGCTCAATGCTATCGCCCGCTGACGAGGGCTAGCTGATTTCACTCTGCGAGCACTCGCAACAATTCGCTCACGCAACTCCGGCATGTTATAAAGATCGAGCCCATGCTCGATCTAACTCCAGCAACATTCGATGACTTCGAACGGGAAGCGCTAAGCGGCAATGTCGTGCCGGTCGTGCGCAGCGTGCTGGCTGATCTACAAACGCCAGTGGGAGCATTCTTAAGGATTGCCGGCGATGCTCCGTACGCTTTTCTCCTGGAATCGATCGAAGGCGGCGAGCGCGTTGCACGCTATTCTTTTCTCGGCGTGAATCCATGGATGGTGGCGCGCGGGCGCGGTGGCCAGACCGTCGTCGAGAAAAACGGCGAGCGGGAAGTGCGCGACTGTAACGCCGTAGAGTTTCTTCGTCAGTACTTTGCCGGAAAAAGACTGGCAGGCCGGGCCGGGCTCGCGCCTTTGTCCGGAGGCGCCGTTGGTTATCTAGCCTATGACGCGGCGCGCTGGTTCGAACCGGTCCTCGATCTAAATGGCGGTGCGCCGCACGCAGAGACCAACGACGCCGTTTGGATGTTCTTTCGAACTATCCTGGCTTTCGATCGTGTGCGGCAACAGATGGAGATCACGTCGGTGGTCTTTACCGATGAAGCTGAGGGAGATCGCGACCGTCTGCGCGACCTGTACGAGCGCGCGATAGCCGAAACGGCAAGCATCGAAAGCGATCTGAGCAGAGACGCTACTATGCCGCTTTCAACGCGGCCGGATTCCGAGAAGGCAAGAGTCGAATTTCAATCAAACTGGCCGCGCCCAGACTTTGAAGCAGCCGTCGGCAAGGTCACAGAACACATTCTCGCCGGTGACTGCTATCAGGCGGTAATTGCTCAGCAGTTCACCAAGCCGACCACCGCCGCTCCCGTGTCAATCTATCGCGCGCTCAGGTCCGCCAATCCTTCGCCGTACATGTATTTTCTGCGTCTGGGCGCCGAAACGATCATCGGGGCCAGTCCGGAAATGTTGGTGCGCTGTCACGATCAGCGTCTCGACTATCGTCCGATCGCCGGTACTCGGAAGCGTGGCGCGAACGATGCTGAAGACGCGAGGTTGGCTGATGAAATGCGCGCGGACGAAAAGGAAGTTGCCGAGCATACGATGCTGGTCGACCTGGGCCGTAACGACCTGGGGCGTGTTTCTGATTACGGCTCGGTTAAGGTGGAAGAGTTGATGACGGTCGAGCGCTATTCGCACGTGCAGCATCTGGTTACCAGCCTGCGATCGCGTTTGCGTGACGAGTTGGATCGCTTTGATGCCCTGGCAGCGTGTTTTCCGGCGGGCACCGTTACGGGCGCGCCGAAGATCAGGGCCATGGAAATCATACGCGGGCTGGAGCCGGACCGGCGTGGCGTGTATGCGGGTGCGATCCTTTACGTTGATTACGCTGACAATTTGGATTCGTGCATCGCGATTCGCACGATCGATTTGCGTGACGGGGTGGCCACGGTTGAAGCGGGCGCGGGCATAGTGGCCGATTCGCTGCCTGAACGGGAATATGAAGAATGTGTTAACAAGGCAACCGCTCTGTTTCGCGCGATTGAATTGGCTGAGAGAGGTTTGTGATGTTAAGCGGTTACACAATGCAGCCCAGGGTTGCCGCACCATGCGGCTACCCTGGGATCGAGTTATCAAACCGGAAACAACCCCAACGGGGTTGTGCGAGGTCTGACTTCAAACCATCCTTTGAGTTGAGAAACCCACACAACCCCGTTGGGGTTGCTATCAAACGGCCGCTTACCCAGGGTAGCCGCGAAACGCGGCAACCCTGGGCTATGTTGCGTAACCGCTTCGCGGTAGTAACCGCGTTTCTACTCGATCTGAGCTTCCCAACCTTTGTCAGACACCTCATCTTTACAGCGTTCTTTGTGCCGGCTTTCATCGTCAGTGTCGCATCGTCAAATCTGGCTCAAAATCCTGCTCCGAACCCTGATACTTTGAAGAAAGCCAACCCGCGGCCCGCGCAACCGACAGTGCCCAAGCCGGATCCTTTCGCCGGCGCGACGGTCGAGAAGATGACCGGACAATGCGTGACTCTCGAAACTGAGTCAGGCGCGATCGTGATCGAAATGCTGCCGGCGGTAGCGCCTGAGACGGTGCGCAGCTTTCTCAATCTGGCGGCCACGGGCGCGCTGGATACGACAATATTTAGCCGCGTAGTGCGAGGGTTCGTGATTCAGGGCGGCAATCTCTCAACCAATGAAAAGTGGGGCGCCGAGTTGGCCGAACGGATGTCGCGCCGCCTGCCCGACGAGCCGGGCAACGTAAAGCATGTGCGTGGAATTGTGTCGATGGCTCGCGGCGACGAGCCCAACAGTGCCACGACGCACTTCTTCATTTTAGTTGGCGACGGGCCGCACCTCGATGGCAAGTTCACTGCGTTTGGCCGGGTGACCAGTGGGATTGAAGTCGCCGACGCGATCAATCGCGCGCCGGCCGATAACGAAAAGCCCGTCGTCCCCGTGCGCATCAACCACGCCGGCGTCGCGCAATGTCAGAAGTAGCCGCGTCCAGAGTTCAGGTTGCTGACGGGCATGAGTAAGTCCCGCCTGCATAAACGGGTGGGCCGGCTTGCCCAAAAAGTAGACTTATCAGTCCGCATAGCGGACGAATGATAGTAGCCCAGCAGTTTACTGCTGGGGAAGCGAGCGAGAGAATTTGTAGTCCGTGAAGCGGACGGCTGAATGATAAACACCAAATCGTCTAATCTTTTCAGCCGTCCGCTTCACGGACTTCGTCTCGCCGCCGGCCGATCCCAGCGATAAATCGCTGGGCTATTTTCAACCGTCCGCTAAACACGGACTTAGTGGAACCGACTTTTTGGGCTAAAGCTTGAAACCTAAACTGAACCGGAGCCAGAAGCTGTTCATGATAACGAAAAACCATTTGCGGCTCTTGATGATCGGACTGCTGTCTTGTCTGTGCTCTTGTGCCGAGCCGGGCAGTGACCAGCCGACACCGGAAGCGGCCAAACGCTTTTTGAAACTGCGCGGATATGACTTTAGTGAACAATCGTTTTTATCGGCGGCCAGCGCGGGCGACGAACTGGCGGTGAATGGCTTTATCAGCGCCGGAATTAATCCCAACGCGAAAGATGAAAATGGAGACACGGCGCTGACCGCGGCGGCCGATCGCGGTGATTTGAAAATGGTCAACGCTCTGTTGCGCGATGGCGCGGACGTGAATGCAAAAGGCCGTAACAGTTGGACAGCGCTCTTGCTGGCTCTTCAGGACGAGCGGGTTGAGGTGGCGGATGCTTTAATTGCGCAGCCGCGCCTCGATCTGAAAGCGGAGAGTCCGAACGGGATGACAGCGTTGATGCTGGCTGTCTGGCATAAACGCGCTGAGTTTGTAAGAAAGACTCTGCAGCGTGGCGCCGATCCTAATCACCAGGACAAGGACGGCGATACCGCAGTGCACGGCGCGGCCTGGTTTGGCAGTGCAGATATTTTGGAGATACTTCTGTCCGCTGGCGCGAACCCCAACTTGAAGAACAAGCTCGGTGGCACGGCCCTGATGTGGGCCGCGTCTTACGGACAGGATGAAGCCGTACGACTACTGCTCGACAAGGGCGCGGATCCAAGGATTAGAGATATTGACGGCGTGACCGCCGGGGGTTGGGCCGCAAAGAATGGCAGGGCCAACCTCGCGACGCTTCTGCGTGAGGCTGAGAAGAAACAGTAGTTAGCGGCAACTAACTACTCACCACTGACATGCTTTTAGTGATCGACAACTACGATTCGTTTACTTACAACCTGGTGCAGTATCTCGGTGAGCTGGGCGAGCAGGTCGAAGTGCGCCGTAACAACGAAGTGACGCTCGAGGAGATCGAATCAAATCTCAAACCGGCGCGGATTCTTATTTCACCTGGGCCGGGTACTCCGGATGACGCAGGTATCTCAATGAAAGTCATCGAGTCTTTCGCCGGTCGAATTCCAATTCTTGGCGTCTGCCTTGGTCATCAATCCATCGGCCAGGTATTCGGGGCCCGCGTTGTGCGCGCCCCGCAACTGTGCCATGGGAAGTCGTCTCCAGTGCAGCATGACGGCAAGACCATCTTCACCGGGCTCGATCAACCTTTCAGCGCCGGCCGCTACCATTCTTTGATAGTTGAGGACCAGAGCCTGCCGTCCTGTCTGGAGGTGTCCGCGCGCACGCCTGACGGCATCATCATGGGTTTGCGTCATCGCGAGATGAATGTAGAAGGCGTGCAGTTTCATCCGGAATCGATCATGACTACTGAAGGAAAGAAACTGCTCGCGAATTTTCTGACGCTTTACCCTAGTCGAGATGCCTAATCAATTCTTACGTGATTCTGTTGTAACGCTGATGCGGGGAGACCATCTCTCGCGCGCGGAAGCAACTCTGCTTCTCGATGCGTTGCTCGATGACGCGGCGACAGACGCACAGATCGCTGCCGTCCTTATCGCTCTGAAATTGAAAGGCGAGACAATCGACGAACTGGCGGGGTTGGCGGAAGGCATGCGCGCGCGCGCGGTTCGCCTCAACACCCGTCACACACGTTTCATAGACACGGCGGGCACTGGCTCAAGTTGCGCGAAGACATTCAACGTATCGACAGCGGCTGCTTTTGTAATTGCCGGCGCCGGACTACCCGTGGCAAAGCACGGCAATCGGGCCGCCAGCAGTCGCTGCGGCAGCGCCGATGTCCTGGCTGCGTTGGGTGTGAACGTCTCGGTGTCGCCAGAGATTTCAGAGAAGTGCCTGAACGAAATCGGCATCTGTTTTATGTTTGCGCCGCTCTATCATGGTGCGACGGCGCGCGTCGCCGGTATTCGTCGGGAACTAGGGGTGCAGACGACGTTCAATCTTCTTGGCCCACTGACGAACCCGGCGCGAGCGCCGCGACAGGTGATTGGTGTGTGGGATCGCAAACTGGTTGAGCCGATGGCGCGAGCGCTTTCATTGCTGGGTACTGAACGGGCCTGGGTTGTACATGGCGGCGATGGTTTGGACGAAGTGACGTTGGCGGATAAGACATTCGTGGCGGAGGCTTTGAACGGATCAGTCCGCACGTTCGAGATCGAGCCGAAAGATTTTGGGATAGAGCGCGTCGCGATCGAGGGGCTCAGCGGCGGCGACGCCGAAGCCAACGCGGCAATCATTAACTCCGTCCTTGCTGGTACACGCCGTGATGCGGCTCGCTTGTTGGTCGTCGTAAACGCTGCGGCCGCCTTACATGTCGGAGGTGTCGCCGAAACCCTGCGAGACGGAGCGCAACTGGCAGAGCAGAGTATCGATAGCGGCGCCGCGCTAGGGAAACTGGAGGAGCTGATTCGAAGTTCAAGCCAGGCAGGCTAACGTGATATTGGTGTTTCTCGATTGATTTTACTGGAGGGGTTCTTTAGGAGAAACCAGGCGGGTACCGTTCGATGTTCGATATCGCATCTCAGCGCCAAGGGCGCGAAATATAATAGGCTGGGCCAGCGGCCCAGGTGGACTGGGCTAATGCGCCTGAGCGCTGAAGGCCCGAAATGAATATGTGAGCAATGAACTCGTTATCTTGGTCCGGTCATTCGGTCGATTACGCACTTCAGTGCTTTCGGTTTTAATGGCCTTTAACCCAGGGCGATGTCCTGGGCTATTACATCTCGCGCCTTCGGCGCTGTGCAGTCCATAAACTGTCCGCTCATGGATTTTCTCTCTACCATAATCAATCAGAAACGCCGGCGAGTTGAAACAGCCCGGCGTTCCGTTGAGCCTGAAGTTATCGAGCTGATGGCGCGAAAGGCTCGCGAAACCGCCGTGCTCCATGCCTTGGCCGGCGCGCTTAGAGCCGAAGGCAAAATGAATATCATCGCGGAGTTCAAGCGCAAGTCACCTTCCAGGGGGGAAATCAGACGGGACGCGGATCCGGCAATTATAGCGAAGGCCTATGAGGCCGCGGGCGCGGCAGCCATTTCAGTGCTGACAGAGGAAGATTACTTTGCCGGATCACTCGACGACCTGCGCGCGGTGCGGCAAGCGACGCGGCTTCCTATTCTGCGCAAGGATTTCATTGTCGAAGAATATCAGGTCTACGAATCAGCCGCCGCGGGCGCCGATGCGCTTTTGCTGATCGTGGCCGCGCTCGATGACGAGACACTCATGCGGCTGCGCCGGCTTTGTGAGGATGAACTAGGCATGGATGCGTTGGTTGAGGTGCATACGAGGGAAGAAATGGATCGAGCAGTCAGCAGCGGCGCTCAACTAATTGGAGTGAACAATCGGAACCTTTCGACATTGGAAGTATCGTTGGAGACTTCGGCGGAACTGGCGCCGCCCGGCTTGGGTAACGGAGTGCTAATCAGCGAGAGTGGAATTCAGTCGGCGGATGATATTCGATTCTTGTATGGACTTGGTTATCGCGGGTTCCTGATCGGAGAGAGTTTAATGCGCGCGGGTGACCCGGGCACGGAGTTAAGAAAGTTCACGCAAAGACCCCAAGGTGCAAAGAAAGACGGCGTGGTTTCAGAGTTCAAGGTTTAGCTTGCGTCTGCATTCACCGCGTAAAGGTTGAGCTGTAAACACGAAAACAGGGAATGACTCGAGTAAAGATTTGCGGCATCACCAGCCTCGACGACGCCCGCGACGCGATCGCAGCGGGAGCGGACATGCTCGGCTTCAACTTCTATCGCCCAAGTCCTCGCTTCATTGAGCCGGCGGCAGCGAGAACGATCATCGACGCTTTACGCTCTGCCGATCAATCCACGAAGGCAGTCGGCGTGTTCGTTAACGAAGCTTCTCCTGTCTCCGTCATGCACGTCGTCGACGAGGCAGGAGTTGACGCGGTCCAATTGCACGGCGATGAATCCATCGAGTTCTGTCACAGCATGAAAGCGTCGTTGAATGGGCGGCTTCTGATCAAGGTGCTGCGGGTTGCGGACACCTTCGCTCCGACTGACGCTCAAAAGTACGACACTGATGCAATCATGCTGGATGCGTTCCATCGTGAAATGCGTGGTGGCACCGGACAAGTCGTCGATTGGGCGGTTGCGCGGTTGGTCAGAGAACTCGCGCCGTGCCTGTTTCTTGCTGGCGGCCTGTCGCCGGCTAATGTCGCCGAGGCGATCGCTCAGGTTAATCCTTATGCTGTCGATGCCTGCAGTTCACTTGAATTATCGCCCGGACACAAGGACACGGCGTTGATGAAGGCGTTTGTTCAAGCGGTGCGCAACGGGTAAACTGCGTGCGTTAGTCCGGTCAACGCGCCGAAAGAAATCGCAGAGGGAAGTAGTTGTCGCAAACGATAGCAGCTCCGCCGCTCACGGCCCCAGGCGAACCGAACCCGAAGTCCGGCAAGCCTACCGGCGCGTCTGAAGAACCTTCGACACGGGCATTATCGGCGTTCAATCTGCAAAAATCTTACGGCCGGCGGCGAGTGGTCGACGATGTCACCCTGCACGTCGAGCCCGGCGAGGTCGTCGGCCTTCTGGGTGCGAATGGCGCCGGTAAGACCACGACTTTCTACATGATCATCGGTCTGGAGACGCCGGAAGCCGGCCGCGTTCATCTGGCTAGCCATGACGTGACGCGTCTGCCGATGTATTTGCGCGCCCGCTTAGGTCTGGGCTACTTGCCGCAGGAACCGTCCGTGTTTCGGAAGATGACGGCCGCGGAAAATATTCTCGCAGTGTTGGAGACCATGGGACTACGGCGGCGCGAGCAACGAAAACGCGTGGAAGAGTTGCTGCAGGAGTTCGGGATCGAGCATGTACGTAACACGCGCGGCGATTCGTTGTCCGGCGGTGAGCGTAGGCGCACTGAAATCGCCCGGGCGCTGGCGACCGAACCACAGTTCATTCTGCTGGACGAACCTTTCGCCGGCATCGATCCAAAAGCCGTGGATGACATTCAGAGCGTGATCCTCTATCTGCGCAGTCGCGGGATCGGAATCCTAATCACCGATCACAATGTTCGAGAGACTCTCGGCGTAACCGATCGTGCTTACATCATGGCGGAAGGACGAATTTTTAGATCGGGTGTGCCGCGTGACTTGACAGAAGATGCGGAAGTCAGACGGCTTTATCTCGGTGAAAAGTTTCGCATGTAAATCCGGTGCATGATTAGCGCGCGATAGGTTATAATCCCCCTGCGGTTATCCGTAAAAGAAAATCCCCGGCAGTCGACAAGTTAGTTAGTTAGCTTATGTCAGTCAGGCTCACTACAAGTCTTTCTCAGCGTCTCGTGCTTACGCCACAACTGCGTCAGCGGATCGAGATGTTGCAGATGACCACGCTCGAGCTTACCGACCTGATCCAGCAACAACTGACTGAAAATCCCGTGCTCGAAGAAGTTGCGAGCCAGGAAGAGGCGCAGGAACTGGCCGAAAAGATTCTGGATCATATGGCCGGCGGCGGGGAGTTCGAAAATTTCGAAGCCCCCACGGTAGAAGCTTCCGCCCCCGGACTTGGCGAGCCTTCTTCAAATGGATCCGGCGATAACGAAGCGGCTATTTTACCGGACTCGGAAACCGAATTTGCCGCCAACGCTGACACTGAGGGAGCGAGCCAGGAAGCGGGTGAAGAACTCGCCCCGGAAGACTCGCGCGATTCTTTTGAAGAGGTCGACTTCGGCCGCGAGTTTCAGGATTACCTCGATCCCGGTTACAAGACGCAGGAATTCGAATACAAGGAAGACGCGCCGACTTTCGAGCAGTTCCTGACGCGGGCCCCTTCGCTGGCCGAACATCTTGAATGGCAACTTCACATGGATTCCGCGGAAGGCGATTTGTGCAATGCCGCGGAAGCCGTCGTTGGTAATTTAGATCCGGACGGCCGCCTGAATGCTACCAACGAAGAGATTGCGGCGCAGGGTGGCTGGTCCGAAGAGCTGGTCGAGAGAGCGCGCGCGGCTGTGATGAGACTCGAGCCCGTGGGCTGTGGAGCGCGCGACGTGCGCGAGTGCCTGCTGGCGCAACTCGAAGCGCGGGGCGAGACGGACCGTCTGGCCAGTCAGTTGATTCGCGACCATCTCGAGGAATTGCAGCAACACAAGTTGCCTCATCTCTCAAAGCAGATTGGGATCGATCTCGAAACTCTAGCGGCTGAATTGCAATTTATTCGCACGCTTGATCCGTTTCCCGGCCGGCGTTACTCGTCGGAAGAACCCATCCTGATTTCTCCGGAAATTTATATCGAGAAGCTCGACGAGAATGGCGAATACGTGATTTATTTCGCGGATGACGGCAGTCCGCGTTTACGGATCAGTCCCAGCTATCAACAGATGCTTGCGCAGGCGAGCGTGACGAAGGAAACGCGAAACTTCATCAAAGATAAGATGCGTTCGGCCGTTGACTTGCTGCGCAACATCGAGCATCGACGTCAGACGATTTATCGCGTCGTTGAATCGATCGTGCATCGTCAAAGAGCATTTCTGGACCATGGCGTCCAATTCATCAAGCCGATGATGCTCAAAGACATCGCCGAGGACATCGGCATGCACTTATCGACCGTTTCGCGTGTGGTAAATCGAAAATACGCGCACACGCCCCAGGGGGTGATTGAACTGCGGCGCTTCTTCACCGAAGGTATGTTGAATGAAGACGGAGAAGAAGTCTCGACCAGGATTATCAAACTAAAGATCAAAAAATTGATAGAAGAAGAAGATTCTCACAACCCTATCACCGACGATCACGTGGTAAAAATCCTGGTGAAAGACGGAATCAAATTATCGCGCCGGACCGTGGCGAAATATCGGGATCAGATGAGCATCCCTGGCTCGCGCGAACGCCGCGCTGTGGTGTAGCGTCTGTGGTTGTTACGATTTGCGGTTTAGCGCAGCAGGAAGGTAGCAGGCAGCATGACCTTTGAATACACGGGGCGACACGTTGAAGTCACACCGGCAATTCGCCTCCACGTTGAAGAGCAGTTCAAAAAGCTGGAGCACTTGTTTGATGGTAGCGGTGCGAACGCACACGTCATTTTGGCGGTCGAGAAAAACCGCCATACTGGCGAAGTCATCGTGCATTGGCGCGACCATACGTTAACCGCCAAAGATACCAACGGCGATATGTACATGGCCTTGAGCCGCGCAATCAGCAAAATCGGTAAACAGGCGACTAAGCTCAAGACAAAAATCGTTGACCGCAAACACAGTTCACCCAAGACCTCGGTTGCCGTGTCCAGTCCGGAAGAAGAGTTGAAGGCTGCCCCGCCTCCAGTGCGGATTATTAACGCCCGTCGCTATAACGTGAAGCCCATGACGGCCGAAGAGGCGGCGCTTGAACTCTCTGACCGGACAGATAGCTTTGTGGTCTTTCGCGATGCGGACACGAGCCGGGTGGGGGTGCTCTACAAAAGACAAGACGGGAATTTCGGTTTAATCGAACCCTAATGAAATGGTCCACCGAGAAGTTTGGAGGAGTGACATCGCGGGATGTGGCTCCTCTTTTCTCTTTGCCGAACTTGTAGCGTGAGATCGGGGCTTGGTTTCGGTTTCGTTTCTCTTCGACGGAATAATCCACGCGGTCGCACGACAAAATTGGTTCTACCACGTCTCTTCTTTTGGATCGTTTACCTGCCTGGGGCAATCGCGCGGACTACTGCATGACTCGCAACGGCGCGGACTTGTCGTTTCCAGAGCTTCGCACTACATTCAGCTAGTCAACTTCGTAGTCGTTAAGAAATGTCTAAGGCCAAAACCAAACAAGATCCTCCAGATATCGTAATCATTACCGGGCTAAGCGGCTCGGGAATGACATCCGCGACAAACGCCTTCGAGGACCTTGGTTATTTTTGCGTCGACAATATGCCGTTGACATTGTTGCCGACGTTTGCCCGCCTGGTTGGCGCCCAGGAAGATGAGCGGGGACGGATCGACCGGGCGGCTTTGGTCATCAGCTTTCGCGAGGGACGCTTTCTGTCGGACTTTGCCAAGCAGCTCCGCGTCTTGCGCAAGGGCGGTCTGGGAGTGTCGGTAATATTCTTTGAGGCATCAGATGAAATTCTCGCGCGCCGTTTCAGCGAAACCAGGCGGCCCCATCCGGCAGATCGAAGTAAAGGTTTGTTCGACGCGATCGGCGCTGAGCGCAAGGCGATGAAACCCGTTCGCGGTTTGGCGGATGAAGTCGTAGATACTTCCGATCATACTGTACATTCTCTGCGAAAAGTCTTGCTCGATCGCTTCAGTCCGCGCGGAGAAGCGGTCCCATTACGTGTACAGGTCCTGAGCTTCGGGCATAAGTTCGGATCGCCGCGAGACATGGAGCTGCTGTTCGACGTGCGACACCTGCCTAATCCTTTTTTTGTTAGTGGATTGCGAGAGTTGACCGGTACCGATCGGCGCGTAGTGAAGTACTTGAAAACTCAACCGGAAGTTGAAGAGACTCTGGCGCGGTTTAGCGATTTGCTTTATTACCTCTTGCCGCAATATCAACGCGAAGGTAAGTCATATCTTACGGTGGGAATTGGTTGCACCGGTGGGCGCCACCGTTCAGTGATGGTGGCGAATGAGCTTGCCGGCCGGCTGCAGCGCGCAGGGTTTGACGCTCAAGCGGTGCATCGCGACATGCGCAAGGGCGCGCCAGTGCGAAAGAAGGCCACGAAGTAGTCTCTCTTGCCGCGGGGAAACAAAATGAAAGTAATTGATTCGCATCCATCGAAATCTGAGCCGGTCCGGCTCGTGGGCGGAGTGATTGTGACACATGGTCATCTGGCGAGTGAGTTCATCGCCGCCGCCGAAATGATTGTCGGTCCCATCCCGCACGTGACGCCGGCGTCCATTGACTGGCACGACGACATTGACGTTGCCCGCCAGGAACTGGAAAGGGCAATCGCACGCGTGTCCCAGGGCAGCGGGGTCCTGCTGCTGACAGACATGTTTGGCGGCGCGCCAACTGACATTGCCTCGATGTTCCTCGGCGACAGTGGAATTGAGGTGGTCACGGGGGTGAACCTTCCTATGATCCTCAAATTGGCAGAGGCGCAGCCCGAACAATCCCTGACCGAAGTCGCCCAACGAATCCGCGACAGCGGCAAAGAGGGAATTCACCTCGCGGGCGAGCTCCTGGCGCCCCCCGCCAAGCGCTCATAAATCCCTCCTACAGCATCACCCTTGCTCAAGGACCCCGCCTCGGATTGCGGTCAATTGATTAAAAAGCGGTTCATTTCCCTGAATTCAGGGGCCTTTCGTTCTTTATGGAGATCGAGAGCCCGCAGTCTCGTGCGGGTCGAGTACAAGAGCGGTTCGCCGGCCGGTGCCCGGCAAGCGAGTCGCGATGGCCCGATGGAGATGAGTGTCGCTATGAAAAGAACTGCATACCTATTCGCTTTGCTATTGGCCGTACCTGCCTTTACGGCAGCCCAAACTCAGACCAGAGAGCGAAGAGCCAGTGATTCGGCCGCGGTGCGCGACCGCGTCGTTGGGTCGCCGCGAGTCGCGAATCACGCCGAAAAGGCTAAACCGAAAACAGAACCGAGCGATAAAGCGCAGGCCGGCGCCACAACGGTTCAAATCGCTTCGACTCCAGTCAATCAGAACAGTACCGAGCCGAGATGGGGGAACGCAGCGGTAATAACCCGCTCTGGTCAAGGTGAACGAATTGCGCCACCGGCGAATTCTTCATCAGAAAATAAAATTATCCTCGATCAGACCAGCCGGCCGGTTAAGCTGGTCCAGCAGACTTCATTAATTCCTGATTCACCCAGAACCTCGCCGGTCGCCGGGAACATCACTTCGTCAAAGTCTCTGGCCGCCCGTGGTCCGGCGCCAACGATGATGTATCACGTCGGTATTGGCGATGTACTTGATATTCGGCTGACGAATCTGCCGACTCGAGAATCGACTCTTTACACTGTTCTGAGAAACGGCTTACTTGAATATCCTCTACTCAATGGACCGCTGGCCGTCGCGGGTATGACGACGGATGAGATTGCGAGATTATTGAGTGGCGAGATCAAAGTAATCAAGACCGCGCGTGTCAGCGTTAGCGTGCGCGATTATGCCAGCCACTCGGTGGTCATTACGGGCCTGGTCGACAGTCCGGGAAAAAAGATAATGCGGCGCGAAGCAATGCCGCTCTTTGCTGTGCTGGCTGAAGCTCTACCGCGACCCGAAGCGGTTCTGGCCACCATAGTCCGCGGAGGAAATAGCCAAACAATAGAGTTGAGCAATGAGACCGCTATGTCTGCTCTTATTCTCCCCGGCGACAGCATTAAGATCTCCGGCGGCCTCAAGGCAAACCGGTTCGTCTATGTCGGAGGCGATGTTGTTTCCCGCGGTGAAAAGGAATTCCGTGATGGCATGACGTTGACCCAGGCTATTCTATCGGCAGGTGGCGCTTCTCGCGGGAGCAAGACTGTTGTAAAAGTGGCGCGCCGGGCAGCCAACGGTTTCCTGAGGTCAAATGATTACAACCTACAAGCGATCGAGTCGGGTAAATCCCAGGATCCTCTTTTGGAGGCCGGAGATCGCATCGAGGTAACGCGAGGCATGTGATAAGCTGGACCGATGCGAACCAAACGGTAGTTAGGGCGGGACCCCAATGGTGCCGCCCTTTTTCTTTTTCCGCATTTTTTCGTCATCACAGTTCAGCGAAAAGGTTCCTTTCGACTCCACATGAAAATTCGGTCGCAATCAAAGCTGATCCACCTCTTAATATCAAAGTCCATGGCCGAGGCCCTGCTGGTTACGGCTGTCGCGGTGAGCTTTTATTTTGCCACTACGAACCGAC
>JAWVEM010000166.1:0-4552 GCA_033856735.1 Blastocatellia bacterium | reverse complement strand
TTGCCGGCGGAAGGATTGGCCCGGCATGAACTACCAGCGCAATGCAAAGCAAAACTATCAGGCCAAATGATTTGGTGCGGAAAGCGGGGAGGGCGCGTCCTTTTGGTAAAGCGAAGAACATCTCGATAGTGGCTCAGACTTTAGTCTGAGATGTTTATAATCGCAACCCCAGACTTCAAAGTCTGTGCTACTCATCTTTCGTTCATATCGAGTATCGAATCAACTTTGGGTTCAACCTTGGGTTCAAGTCTCGGTTTGGCAGCGCCACTCTCGCTCAATTCTCCCAACCGCAGCAGCAAGTTGCCCTGGTTTGAGGAATACGCCAGGCCGTCCGCCTTGGTGACTATTCCGGCCCGAACCAGTTTTTCGATTTCACCGTCGAAGGTTTGCATGCCTTCCATGTCACCCTGGGCCATGGCGTCCATCAGCGATTTGCCTTCCGTCTCTCCGCGTTCGATGTATTCTTTTGTGCGCGACGTTGCTTTCAGGATCTCCATCGCGGCCACCCGGCCGGTGCCGTCAGCGCGCGGCAGCAGGCGCTGCGAGATAATGTAACGAAACGACTGGGCCAGACGCGTGCGAATGATTTTCTCTTCGTTCTTGGGAAATACACCGATGATGCGCTCGACCGTCTTGGCCGCATCAATCGTGTGCAGTGTCGACAACACCAGGTGTCCCGTCTCGGCAGCTTCCAGGGCCACTTCCATCGTCTCT
Organism: Blastocatellia bacterium; assembly: GCA_033856735.1. GTDB lineage: Bacteria > Acidobacteriota > Blastocatellia > Pyrinomonadales > Pyrinomonadaceae > UBA11740. The sequence goes on along the minus strand of JAWVEM010000166.1, from coordinate 3,838 downwards.
TTGTCTCGCATCTCGCCCACCAGAATTACTTTTGGAGCCTGCCGCAGGGCCGCGCGCAAAGCCAACGCAAAGTTAGGCGTGTCCGAATGCAGCTCCCGCTGATGGACAGTACAATTTTTGTGTTGGTGGAGGAACTCAATCGGGTCTTCGATAGTGACTATGTGATAGAACTTTGTCTCGTTTATGAGATCGATCACGGCCGCGAGCGAAGAACTCTTGCCACTTCCAGTCGGGCCCGTTACCAGGACGATCCCGTTCTTCAGTTCGACTATATCTCGCAATTGGTTGGGGAGATTAAAGTCTTCGAAACGCGGCGTACGGGGCGGAATCACACGCATGACAATCGCGTAGGTTCCTCGCTGCTTGAAAATATTGACACGAAAACGGCTCAGGCCGGGAACTCCAAAGGAAAGATCAGTCGAGCCGTATTTCTCCAAACTCTCAATAGAGGTTTCGTGCGTGCCGATGATGAGTTTGGCGATCGCGTACGTCTGGGCCGGAGTCAGCTTTTCCAGACCGGCGATGGGAACCCCCTGCAGCTTGCTAACTAGATCAATCTGGGGCGGCCGTCCCGGCGAAAAAATAAGATCGCTGACCTTATCGGAAACGTCGAGCATTTGCTTTAGCACTTTGGACAGATTGAGCGCGCCTGGCGACGCGGTTTCCTGGTTGGGCGGTTCTTGAATCTCACTCATGTGTGCTTGTCAGCTCGTTTTTTACCGAGCATTCCCCTCAAATTCCAACTATAAGGCTTTAAGGATAAAAAAGGTCACATCGTCAGTCGCGCCGAGCCCTTCGGTCCAATTGAGGACGTCGCGGTGAATAAAATCGATCATTTCGCGCGAGCTCAAGTGCCGGCATTTGCGAACAGCTTCTACCAGCCTGTCACGTCCATACTCTTCAAAGTTCCGGTTCATTGCTTCCGTCACGCCATCAGTATAAAGCACCAGAACCTGGCCGGGCTGGATCTCCGCAAAATATTCGTAGTAGCGCGTATCGCGAAACATCCCCAGCGGCACGCCGCCGCGTTCCTCGAAATGCACTTTGCCGTCGGCCTCCATCAAAAAGGGAGGATTGTGACCGGCGTTGCAGTAGGCCAGTGTTCGATTAGCAGAATCCAAAATGCCGTAGAACGCAGTGACAAACTGGTTTCGCTCGATCGATTCCCACAGCAGATAGTTCACTTTGGACATGGAAATGTGCGGCGCATATCCGATATGCGTGGCCGCGCGCAGGCTGGCGCGCAGGAATGCCATTAGCAATGCGGCCGGAACGCCTTTACCGGAAACGTCGGCGATCACGATCCCGATTTGATCGTCGTAGATACGCACCCAGTCATAGTAGTCGCCCGACACTTCCTCGGTCGGAAAGTTGTAAGCGCTGATATCAAACCCTTCGAGCTGAGGATCGCGAGCCGGCAGCAATTCCAGCTGCACCTGGCGGGCCACCTCGAGTTGAGTTTCCAGGCGCTGCTTTTCGATCAACTGATCGTGCAGCATCACTTTCTCGATGATGATGGCGACCTGAGATGCCAGTAGTCCCAGAATCTCCAGATCGTCTTTGTCATAGGCATTAAGTTCGTCGCTTTCGAGATCGAAAACTCCAATCACTTCGTTGTTGGAGATAATTGGCGCGACCATCTCGGACCGGGTACCCGCGCGCGCATTGATATAGCGCGGCTCGTTCCGCACGTCCGGAGAAATAAAGGGCTTGCCGTTCACGGCTACATGTCCAATCAAGCCCTCGCCCATCTTTAAGCTCAACTCCTGCAAATCGTCGATGTCGTAACCGCGCACGGCTTGGGTATGAAAGACGCAGGTCTCGTCCTCGGACCGTTCAGGGAGAGGATCAGCACACTTGACCAGATATATGCCGGCCGCATCGTAGGGGATAAGAGAATCGAGCGTGTCCATGACCAGACTCAGAACTTCATCCAGATCCAGGGAACGGCTGATCGTCTTGGTAATGTCGAGCAGCATGCGCAGCTTGTCGACCACCGACAGGCCAGCTGCTTTTTGAATTGTCTCGGGCATATATAAGGGGACGACCTTCTGGACGGTCTCAAGCTTTGATTATACGTGCTCAGGGCGTGTCGCAGAAATGCTTTTATATTCCGGCCAGAGATGAGTGACCTTGATACGGTATTCAGCCAGTTGACGGCTAACACGGAAATGACGGCCGATGTCCCTTGAACTCTGCCCTTCAAATACACGGCGCCGCAGCGCTGCAAACGGCACCAAAGCGGCCGCGCCCACAGCGTACGCCGCTTCTTCGTCCGCGTGGTTGTAATCGCGGGCCAGCACTCGCCGGCCGGGCTGATTTACTGATTCAGTGGATTGACCCGTTTGATGATCGTCGGTGAGCGTGGCCAGACGATTGGCTTGGTGGCCGAGGAAGACGTGGGCGACTTCTTCCATCAGGGTGGCACGGTTTCGTTGTTCCCCATGCGCGGGATTTAGAATTACCAGACGCCAACCGTCGGGCAGGGGCCGCGAACAGGCGCCGCCCGACCACTCGTCCGTCGCCGCGCCCAGCAGGTGCGCACGCGATTCCTCTGACAATCCTTCGATGCTGTTGAAATCTACCACCAGCAGCCGGGCAAAACTCGCCAGCGCAAACGGATCGAGAGGTTGATCTTCGGTGACCCCGGCAAATTCGCGCAGCCCGAGTGCCCGCAGTTCGAATTGTCTTCGCTTTTCGGCAGCAGGTAAAAAAAGATTTCGCAAAGCGGATTATTGTAGCGCAGACTTTCGACTTGTCATTGAGGTCAGAACCGTGAGTGGTAGCGACCGGGTCAATACTCGCATCACTCGAAATCGCCGCAAGCAATCCGGTCGTACCGCTCGGGTACTGACCTTATTTATTGCTCAACTGCGCTTCCGCGTCGACGTCTGGCTGAACTGGGCATAGGCAACTCGGAAGAGTTCCGAAAGAGCCTTGGCCGTGTCGGCGGTCAGATGTTTGTCGGCGCGCAGATGCGCTTCCACGATTTCAGGGGTTGACTCGTGCGGATAGTAAACAACCGGTTTGGGATCTGTAGGGTGGCGCGGGCCGTGATGCATGACGCGCTCGATCGGCATATCCAGCCATGACGCCAGACGCGCAATGTTGTCGGCGTCAGGTTTACCTGTTCCGTTTTCAATCCGCGACAAGGTCGAGGCGGAAACTCCCGTCAGGTCGGCTACGTCCCGCAGGCTCAAACCCTGCTGTTCACGTCGACGACGTACCGCACCGCCCAACTCAGATGTATTGACTCCGGCTTTCTTTACCATGCCGCCAAGCTTACCACTCAATGAGTTTTAGCTGCAACACTATGTTTTATCCTCGCAACAAAAACGATCTCGAGGGGTTCGTGGGCCAGTCTGAGGGGTTGGTATGCAATGCCTTACCCCGGGAGCGCCGCAGGAAAACACGGAGCGATCGCTTAGCACCGTGGCTTTAGCCCGTTAGAAACGGTTTTCTGCCTATTCCCTTTCCCTAACCACGGGGCTGAAAAATCGCTTCGCGTTCTCCTGCCCGACCGCAGCAGCTTCGAACGGCCCCATCGGGTAGGAGGCGAAGTCACCTCCGCCGTCCTCCCACACCACCGTACGTACGGTTCCGTATACGGCGGTTCATGAAGTCCGCTGGAGACGGAGCCTTTGATCCCGCAGCGACAAGAGTTCACAGCGATCAAAGTAGGATTTAGGAAAAGCAGCGTGCAGATGCGAAGCCCCGGCGTTCCACCACGGCCCGCGCCCGTTTGTCGCTGATTCCCAGGCCCGGACTTCATCCAGACCACGCTGCCGCAGGCCTTTGGCGCGGGTGATGGTGCGCTTCCAGTGTCGCCAGATAAGAC
>JAWVEM010000165.1:0-10996 GCA_033856735.1 Blastocatellia bacterium | reverse complement strand
ACGACGCACACAAATGCCGGCACTTACAACGGCGACGGGTGGACCTTTACCGATGCCACCGGCAACTACAACAACGCCACCGGCTCGGTGAACGACAGTATCTCGCAGGCGAGCGCTGCAATCACCGTCGATGGGTACACCGGCGTCTATGATGGCGCAGCGCATGGAGCTACTGGCTCGGCAACAGGTATCAACGGCGAAAACCTAAACAGCCTGCTGAATTTGGGAGCTTCATTCACGAACGTTCCGGGCGGAACTGCTCACTGGACCTTCTCCGGGAATATCAACTACGCGCCGGCCAGCGGCACTGCGACAATCACCATCAGCAAAGCAACACCGGTGCTCACCTGGAGTAATCCCACGGACATTACTTACGGCACCGCCCTGGGTGCAGCCCAACTCAATGCGACGGCAAATGTCCCGGGGAACTTCAACTACTCACCGGGATCAGGAACCGTCCTCAGCGCCGGCACAGGTCAACCGCTGTTGGCCAGTTTCACGCCGACGGACACGACAAACTACAATCCTGCAAGCAAGAACGTGCAGATAAACGTTTTGAAGGCGACTGCTTCGTTCAGCAATCTGAGTTCGCCGTTCATCGCTTTCGGCACAGCCTCGACGACCCTATCGGGCAAGCTCAGCTTCGGCTCTTTAATTCCGACGGGGAGCGTAGCTATAACCCTTAACGGCGTAACTCAGAATGCTGCAATTCAAGCCGGCGGTAACTTCTCGTCCGCGTTCACTACGGGTGCGCTGGCCCCCGGGGCATACAGCATCGCCTACAGCTATGCCGGCGATGGCAACTTCAACTCTGCAAGCGGCTCGGGAACTCTTACAGTTGGGTACGGAATCGTGGCGTTGTACGATCAGACGAAAGTACATCACAGCGGCAGCACGATTCCGATCAAGCTGGAGATAGTCGACGCCAACGGCAACAACCTGTCGTCAGCCGGCACGGTAGTAACCGCAGTCGGTATTTCGTTGGTTTCTACAACCACGTACGGAGCTGCCGAGGACGCGGGCAATGCGAACCCTGATAATAACTTTAGGTTTACCGGGGACAGTTACACCTACAACCTGAAGACGACCGGCCTGGCCACGGGCGTTTACAACCTGTACTTCAGAGTTGGCACGGATCCTACGCTGCACACTGTGCAGTTTCAGATTCAGTAACCCTGAAGTTGGCTTGAGCGGGTTTGAGTGAGAAAGGCGGAGGCTGAAGGCCTCCGCCTTTTTTATTTAACGTCGCGAAAGGTCTATGGGGTGCATCGAGACTTAACGCTCCCGATAGGACCGCTGACGTAGGTAATCTTCGTGATCAGCTCCTTATATCCAACGGAAATCGCTATCCCCCGGGCGCGGTACTCCACGCTAATCACCGGCCCGTTCGGCGACTCATAGATTGGCTCAGAGTCTTCTTCGTCCAGACAGGAATCAAATGCATATCGAGTGGTGACGTAACCCGATCCGAAGTGCGCGATGGCTTGTTCTTTGGTGAGCCGGTCCGGGTAGAAATTGATCCGGGTGACGACTCCGCTCTTGGTATCTGAGACCACGGTGGTCGGGCCGGGAAACTCGCCCACGCGTTCGTAGTTGGTCCAGGTTACCTGGCGTGAGTCTTCATCAGCTTCCGGCTTTGAGGTCCTCGACCACTTCGGCTTCCCCCAGAGTCGCACCATATCAGCGAACTTTGATTTGCCGACGGTCACTCCGCGATAGGTTGCCGGGCGCCATTGACGAACTGCTTGCGCAGCGGGGCCCGCAAAACTCATCAACGTCAACGAGAGTATCAATAGAAATGTCATTCCAGTTCGGTATTTCCATGGTTGGATCGGCCAATGCGATCCTGAGGGATAGAAGCTGTCAGGCCTAATGTGGCGCAGCCTATTCGGTCGAGACCTTTTCCTGTTCGTTCAGCGCGGCGTGCATTGTATGCCAGGAGAGCGTGGCGCACTTTACTCTCACGGGGAACTCTCGGACCCCCGCAAAGATCGTCAAACGGCCCAATTGATTCGGCTCTTCCTCTTCGTCGAGTTGACCCGTCACCATCCGATGGAATTCATTGAAGAGTGCCTCGGCTTCCGGCTTGCTCTTGCCCTTCAATGCCTGCGTCATCATGCTGGCTGAGGCCTTCCAGATCGCGCACCCAGTACCCACAAAGCTGATGTCTTTAACGACATCCTCTTCAAGAGCCAGGTAAAGAGTCAGTTGATCACCGCAGAGAGGATTGAACCCTTCGGCAGTGTGATTCGCATTTTCCAGGACGTGGAAATTGCGGGGCTTCTTGTTGTGATCGAGTATGACCGCCTGGTAGAGCTCGCTTAGTTCAGACATGTGCTACCCAAAAATTTCAACGACCTGTTCAATAGCTCCGGCGAGCGTATCGATCTCTTCCTTAGTGTTGTAAAAGGCAAATGACGCGCGCGCGGTGGCCGGCACGTTGAATCGTTTCATTACAGGTTGGGCGCAGTGGTGTCCGGCGCGGATGGCGATGCCCCCCTGATCCAGAATCGTGCCGATGTCGTGCGGATGAATGTCGTCAATCACGAAAGACAAGACGCCGAGTTTCTCGCGCGCGGTGCCAATGATGCGCACGCCCTCGATCGCGGAAAGGCGCTCGGTGGCATAGACCAGCAACTCATGTTCGTAGGCGGCTGCTTTTTCACGGCCGATAATGCTGAGGTAATCAACGGCGGCGCCCAGACCGATTTGCGACGCAATCGCGGGCGTGCCGGCTTCAAACTTGTTCGGCAGGTCGGCGTAGATCGTTTTCTCGAACGTGACGCTCTTAATCATATCGCCGCCGCCCTGAAAAGGATTCATCTTTTCCAGTAGCGTAGCTTTTCCGTAAAGGATGCCACTGCCCGTGGGCGCAAACATCTTATGACCGGAGAAAGCATAGAAATCGCAATCAAGTTCCTGCACATCGACCGGCATGTGCGGCACGGCCTGCGCGCCGTCGATCAAAACCGGCACGCCGTATTTGTGCGCACGCTCGATCATTTCTTTAATCGGATTGATTGTGCCGAGGGCATTTGAGACATGCGCCACGGCGACGAGTTTCGTTTTTTCATTCAAGAGCGCGTCGTACTCGTCCAACAGCAGCTCGCCGGCATCGTTCATCGGAATGACGCGCAGCCTGGCATTCTTCTCTTCGCAGAGCATCTGCCAGGGAACAATGTTCGCGTGATGCTCCATCGCCGAGATAATGATTTCGTCTCCGGCGCCGATGAATTTGCGGCCATAGCCGTGCATGACCAGGTTGATGCCTTCGGTGGCGCCGCGGACAAAAATGCACTCCTTGGACTCGCGCGCGTTGATGAACCGCTTTATTTTTTCGCGCGCGCCTTCATACGCTGTCGTCGCTTTCATGCTGAGGTAATGGACGCCGCGATGAATGTTTGAGTGTTCCTGCTCGATGTACTGCGCGCCGCGCTCAATCACCATCACGGGGACCTGCGAAGAAGCAGCATTGTCGAGATAGACCAGCGGCTTGCCGTTCACCGTCTGGCGCAGGACCGGAAAGTCTTTGCGAATACGTTCTACGTCCCAGCCGTCGCTGGGCCGCGGCTTAATCGGAATCAATTGCTCTATAGTTGCCATCTCTTTAGTGGCACAGGCTTCAGCCTGTGATGCAAACGCCCCCAAAGCCAACAGTCTTAGCCTTCTAACACGAAACTCGAACGAAGCCGATTCAGCACAGCCGCGTCCAGTTCTCGCCTGATCGATTCGATCCCAATCCTCTCGATCACTTCCTCGGCGAAACCATACGTCAGCAGGTTGCGCCCGAGAGCGGGATTGATGCCGCGGCTTTCCAGATAAAACATCTCGTCTTCATCAATCTGTCCCACGGCCGCTCCGTGAGTGCACTTCACGTCGTCGGCGAAAATTTCGAGCTGCGGCTTGGTATCAACTCGCGCATCCGTCGACAGCAGCAGATTCTTGTTGGTCTGACGGGCGTCGGTCTGTTGCGCGCCATGCCTAACAAAAACCTTGCCGTTAAAGACTGCGCGTGACTTGCCGTCCAGAATTCCTTTATAAAGCTGATGACTGGTGCAATGCGGTTGCCGGTGATCTATTACCGAATGCGTGTCGGTATGCTGGCTGCCGTCTACCATGTATAGACCATCGACAGAGCACTCAGCCCCTTCGTGATCCATCTGCACCCGGATGTCATGACGGGAAAGCGCAGCGCCAAAGTTGATCGTCGTCGTGTTGTAGCTCGTGTTCGGACCCAACTCAGCCCGGGTCGTCGCGACATGAAACGCGCCCATACTCTCGCGCTGAATCTTATAGTGTTGCAGGCGCGCGCCATCGGCGAGATTCAAGTCCACGATGGCGTTAGTCAGGTACACGCCCTCATCTTGCGGACTGGCATAGCTCTCGATAATCGTGGCCGAGCTGTTCTGTTCCGCCAGAATCAGCACCCGCGGAAACGCCGCCGGTGGCGGATTGCCGGCGGACGCTTCGCCAACAAACAACAGATGAATCGGTACTTCGATTTTAGTCCCACTCGGAATCTTCAGCAGCAGGCCGCTGGAAAATAAAGCCGTATTCAGCGCCGCAAAACCGTTCGCCAACGCGGGATGCTCCAAATACTCACGTACCGTCGCTTCGTACTGACTGTCGCGCAGGGCCTCGCGTAAATCCATCGCCACGACGCCGTCCGGCAACGCCGACAAAGACGAAAGATCGTGGCGCAGCATTCCATTCACGAATACAAGCCTGCTCTGCGCTGCTTCTTCGTAGATGAAAGACGATATGTCCTCAGGCGTGGTCAGCGTGGTCCCAGTGCTGACGAGTGCAGGAGCGAAGTTTGCCTTAGCAATCGAAGTTACGTTGGTGTACTTCCACTCTTCCTGTTTGATATTGGGAAAGCCCGCCTGCTCGAACTGTTCGAAAGAGTTTTCGCGCAGAGCTTGCAGCCACGAGGGTTCGCCGGCGCCAGGTTCTTGCCGGGCCTGGCTAAACGCCTCTTCATAACGATTTGCTTCTTTGACTAATTCCGGTGCCATCATTGATTCACAATTAACCTGCTTAAGGAGCCACCGTGGCGCTCTTCCCATTAGGGCTCTTCAACCAATCGTAACCTTTCTCTTCCAACTCCAGCGCCAACTCTTTGCCGCCTTCTTTAACGATACGGCCGGCGGAGAGCACATGAACAAAATCCGGTGTGATGTAGTTGAGCAATCTCTGATAGTGGGTGACCAGAATCACCGCCTTGTTCGGATCGTGAAGCTTGTTGACGCCGCCGGCGACGATTCGCAGCGCGTCGATGTCGAGGCCTGAATCGGTTTCATCAAGCACCGAAAGCTTTGGATCGAGCACCGCCATCTGGAGAATCTCGTTGCGCTTTTTCTCGCCTCCGGAAAAACCTTCGTTGACTGAGCGAGACATAAAGCTCGCCTCCATCTCGACCAGTTTTGCCTTTTCCTTGAGCAAATCCTTGAATTCCAAGGGATCGAGTTCCTCTGCGCCGAGATGCTTTTGCTTCTCGTTGTAAGCCAGCCGAAGAAACTGAGCATTCGAAACGCCGGGTATTTCCACCGGATATTGGAAGGCCATGAAGACACCTTCGCGCGCCCGTTCGTCGGGCGACATCTCGAGTAGGTTCTTGCCGTCGAAGATCACTTCGCCGCCGGTCACGATGTACGAAGGATGGCCGGCCAAAACTTTCGCCAGAGTGGATTTGCCTGAGCCATTCGGCCCCATGATGGCGTGTACTTCGCCCTTGTTAACTTTGAGGTTGATGCCTTTCAAAATTTCGTTGCCATCAACCGATGCATGAAGATCTCGAATCTCTAACAACACTTATTGCTCCCTCTTCTCTCGACTTCTTTTCAAATTCAGATCTCAAATTTCAAAACTAGCGACAGTCCAAGAGGGCCAGCGGTCAAGCATGTAAAACGAATGACCATCCTCTGGCCCCCCAGTTCCCCACGCGTACGTCTACGCCACGGCGCCTTCGAGTTTCATACCCAGCAAGCGCGTCGCTTCAACTGCAAACTCCATCGGCAGATGCAGGAATACATCCTTGCAAAATCCGTTAATGATGAGCGAGACCGCGTCCTCCTGCGAGATGCCGCGCTGCATCAGATAGAACAACTGCTCTTCGCTAATCTTCGAAGTAGACGCTTCATGCTCCACGCGCGAAGTGTTGTTCATCACTTCGATGTAAGGGAACGTGTTCGCGCCGCAGTTCGAGCCGATCAGCATTGAGTCGCACTGCGTATAGTTGCGCGCGTTCTCGGCCTTCGGCATGATTTTCACCAACCCGCGATAACTATTATTCGCTTTTCCTGCTGCGATTCCCTTTGAAATAATCGTCGAGCGCGTGTTCTTGCCAAGATGGATCATCTTGGTACCCGTGTCGGCCTGCTGCGCGTGATTCGTCAGCGCGACCGAGTAGAATTCCCCGATCGAGTTATCGCCCTGCAGGATGCACGAAGGGTACTTCCAGGTAATTGCCGAACCAGTCTCCACCTGCGTCCAGGAAATTTTCGAGTTGTGACCGGCGCACTTGCCGCGCTTGGTAACGAAATTATAAATGCCGCCCTTGCCGTCCTCGTCGCCCGCATACCAGTTCTGCACGGTTGAGTATTTGATCTCCGCATCATCCAGCGCGATCAGTTCGACCACCGCCGCGTGCAGTTGATTCTTATCAAACTTCGGGGCCGTACAGCCCTCGAGATAAGAAACATAGGCGCCTTCTTCCGCGACAATCAGGGTGCGTTCAAACTGCCCCGACTCGGAATTATTGATGCGAAAGTAGGTCGACAACTCCATCGGACAATGCACGCCCTTCGGAATGAAGCAGAAGCTGCCATCGGAAAAGACTGCGCTGTTCAGCGCGGCGTAAAAATTGTCATTCGTCGGCACGACTGAGCCGAGGTACTTCTTAATGATTTCAGGATGTTCTCTCACCGCCTCGCTGAACGAGCAGAAGATCACCCCGTGCTTCATGAGCTTCTCTTTGTACGTCGTCGCGACCGAAACCGAATCAAACACCGCGTCGACGGCAACGCCGGACAATTGTTTTTGTTCAGAGAGCGGAATGCCCAGCTTCTCAAACGTCTTGAGCAATTCCGGATCGACTTCGTCCAGGCTCGCCAGAGACGCTTTCTGCTTGGGAGCGCTGTAGTAAATCATGTCCTGATAGTCGACCTCGGGAAAGGTTACGTTGGGCCAGTGGCGCGGCTCTTCCATCGTCAACCAATGACGATAGGCCTTCAGCCGAAAGTCCAACATCCACTCCGGCTCTTCCTTCTTCGCCGAGATCAAACGGACCGTGTCTTCGCTCAATCCCCGGGGGATGGTCTCGGACTCGATGTCAGTGACCCAGCCGTATTTGTATTCCCGATTCGCGAGTATTTCAGCAGTACTCATTATTCCTCTTTGACTTCCCTCTCAGCCTGCGGAGCGCATGGGCCTGAGATGGCTTTGCAGTTTCACGATTTGATGCAGACGTGCATCGACTTTCTCTTCAGTTCCGACAAGTTGAGCGAGAGTGATCTCTGACAGTGCAGCCTGCACCACTTCATGGAGTCCGACGATTACCGGCCGGATGCCGCAATCGGTCGTGTGAATACAAGCATCCAGCACGCCCGCGTGCGTCTTGCAGAAGTGGTCGACTGTGTCTTCGTCAAGAATGCGGATCACTTCATTCAAGCGAATCTCGGCTGCGGGCCGAGCCAAAGAATATCCGCCCTTGGTCCCGCGCTGACCGCTAACCAGACCCGCCTTACTCAAAATCCACATCAGCTTGCCGGCATTTGCTACCGACAAACCCTCCCGTTCAGCGATCTGCGCCAGGGTCAGAGACTCGCCCTGCCCTTCGGCGCTCGCCAACTGAACCAGGCAGCGCAACCCATATTCTTCTTGAGCTGATATCTTCACTATGCTCGGGTTTCCTTAAGATTCGTCCCGAGTATAGCATTCCTTACTTTTTCGTCAAGTATAGACGAGGTGAGCTGTTACCGCCCAAATCGGAGCCCGATTGTTGTGCGCCACGTTCGAGTGGATTTGAGTTATCATCGCAGCCGCCGGAACAGTAGTTCAGATAGAATCCGTTCGACCTGTACTTCCAAACATTATGGACCACCTACCCCCCAGCGTCGCGCGCGCTTATCAGGACCTCGCCGGCGCTTCAAAGTACCAGCACTTTGTCCGCATTCCCGATCGAATTATTCAGTGCATCGATTATTTTGGAATCACGTGCGACCGGGATGTAGTTAAAGCGCGTTTGCATGCTTACTACCTCTTCATCGGCGTCGTGGACGATGCGATCGATTCAGGCAGGATCGACGCCGGCAGATTGATTCTTGAGTATCTGAGCAAGCCGGCTCCCGTCTTTGACGAAGTAACCATACGCTCAAGCGTGAGAGTGATGACCGAAATCCTGAAGTCTCACATGAGCGACACAACTTATCCGTTGATGATGGAAAAGCTGCGCGAGCTCTATAGCGAAGTTGTTAGTGAACGAAACGCGGTCTCGATTGATTCTTATATTGGCCACAGAAAATCAGTGGGCAGCTTGACCGCCGAATTGTCTTGCTTGCTGATTCGACCAAACCTCCACGGCAAGCACGAGACTCTCCTTCAATTCATGAAGGAGGTGGGCGCCATTGGTTGTCTGGTTGACAGCCTGATCGACCTGAGCAACGATCGACAACTCGGTCTGCTCGGCTTCGAGCCCGGACTAGTGGCCTATGCAAGATTAACTGCCTGCATTCTGCGCGACGGGTTGCGGGTCTCGTTGAAGCATCCCGGACTATTCGGATTATTCGTGCTGGCCATCGTTGATAACGTGCTTGATCGATTCCGTGCTGAACGAGATCGACCGCCACACTCATCTGCTTCCGACAGAAAGGACGAGGCCGCCAGTGTCGCCTAGGATTTCAGGCAAGGCCCTGTCGGGTTATGGCGCTGCCCTTTTAGCCATCGTGATCGTAACGGGCCTGTTGCGTCTCTTCGGTGCGCATATCAATCCCACCACTGCGGCCCTCGGATTTCTCCTGGTAGTTCTCTTCGTGGCCACGGCCTGGGGTTCCCGCCCGGCCGTCTTCGCTTCCCTGCTCGGTGTCGCTTGCTTCAATTTCTTTTTTCTGCCGCCGTTCGGCACGTTCACCATCCGCAATCCTGACAACTGGATCGCGTTCTTTGCTTTTTTGATCACGGCGTTGACCGTCGGCCAGCTCTCGGCGCGAGCCAAGCGGCGAGCTGAAGAGGCTGAGGTAGCCAAACATGAAATCGAGCGGCTTTATTACGAGCTTCAGGACACCTTTGAACGTTCCAGCCAAGCCAAAGCTCTTAAGCAAAGCGAACGGCTGAAGTCGGCGCTGCTCGACGCGGTAACTCATGATTTGCGCACCCCGCTCACATCAATCAAAGCATCGGTGACTACCCTTCTTTCGGAGTTGTATGCTATCGAACGAAACGAATCCGGCGCGTTGCTGGGTAACGAAGGCCGCCAGGAATTGCTGCAAGTCATAGATGAAGAAGCTGACCGCCTCGATCGCTTCATCGAAGGTCTGACGAAGCTCGCGCGCATCGACGCCGGTGAAATGTATCTGCGCCGGCAGTTGTGCTCGATCGATGAAATCATTACGGCCGCGCTTAAACGCGCCGAGCCGCGCACTCGTGGCCATCAAATCGAGGTCTGGATTGAAGAAGAACTGCCATCGGTGAAGGTAGACGAGCCCGCGATTGCGGAGGTCATTTATACCCTCGTGGACAACGCCGCAAAGTATTCGCCGCCGCAGGCGCCGATCAGAATTAGGGCAACGCCAAAGGACGACAGTACCATCCTGATCAGCGTCGAAGACGAGGGCCCTGGCATTCGCGAAGACCTGCGCGAGCGGGTATTTGAAAAATTCTTCCGGGCCATGCGCGACGGAGACATAGGCGATCGCAAGTCTGCCGGCACCGGCATGGGGCTGGCAATCGCGCACGGCATCGTCCACGCGCACGGCGGCCGGCTCTGGATAGAAGACGCGGATGAACACCGTGGGGCGAAATTTGTGATCGCCTTGCCCACCGGAGATGATAACAACGATATGGCTCATGGAGCGGCTTGATGTGGCACGCGCATCTTGCGCGTGATTCACGGGCGCGACGCCCGTGCCCTGCTGGATTTAGAATCTGAGATCATGGAAGCAAAGCAGCGCATTCTGGTCGTGGACGACGAGCCGCAGCTCACGCGTGTGCTGCGCCGCAGTCTGATGGCCAAAGGCTATGAGGTGCGCATCGCCGGCGATGGCGAATTCGCGCTGCAAACTTTTCGCGACTGGCCCCCCGCCCTCGTAGTTACGGACCTCGCGATGCCGAACATGAGCGGGCTAGAGCTATGCCGCCGGCTTCGCGCGATCTCAGCGGTCCCGATCATCGTGCTTTCCGTTAGAGGTGAAGAAGCAACGAAGGTCGAAGCGCTTGACGCGGGCGCGGACGACTACATCACCAAACCATTCGGGATGGATGAGTTGCTAGCACGCATTCGCGCCACGCTGCGGCGCAAGCCGGCCGCTGATTCCAAGTCGCAGGTTCTTGAAGTAGGCGACTTTCGCATCGATCTCGAGGCCCACAGCGTCGTTCAAGACGGTAAGGAATTGCGCCTGACTCCGAAAGAATTTGACCTGATGGTCCACCTCGTGCGGAATGCCGGAAAGGTTTTGACGCATCGCGCGCTGCTGGGTGCGGTTTGGGGCGGCGACTATACGGAACAGCCTGAATATTTGCGCGTGTTCGTCGGCCAGTTACGAAAGAAGATCGAGCCTGAACCTTCGACGCCCCGCTACATCCTCACCGAACCCTGGATCGGTTATCGATTTAATTCCGGCGAGTAGATCGACTCCCTCTTCCACTGGGAGCGGGGTCTGAGGAGCGCCATCTAACAAAGTGAGAGTGAGGAAGCTCCCACGATGACTCGTACCTTAACGGAGGCGCGCTATAAGCCCTCATCCCCAACCCTTCTCCCTCAGTGGGAGAAGGGAGCCTTCCG
>JAWVEM010000164.1:0-9677 GCA_033856735.1 Blastocatellia bacterium | reverse complement strand
GCTTTCCATGATCCAGTTTGCCAACTCCTGCAAATTGACCTGTTCCCAGGCCGGTGAAATCAGGATGGACCTGGCTCGTTTCTCGAGTTGATACTCTTCGACAATTTTGCGAGTGAACTCCCAATCGCCCCGATCTGCGACGACGAACTTTACCTCGTCCAGATCCGGCCTCAGCCGAGTCAGATTTGGCCAGTGGTTTCGCTCGGCTTCTCCTGATGCCGGACACTTCACA
Organism: Blastocatellia bacterium; assembly: GCA_033856735.1. Taxonomy (GTDB): domain Bacteria; phylum Acidobacteriota; class Blastocatellia; order Pyrinomonadales; family Pyrinomonadaceae; genus UBA11740. Next base: position 9,445 of record JAWVEM010000164.1, on the reverse strand, counting down.
TCGAGAATAATTATTGCGCGCTGATCCAACTCCTCCGTTGAAACATAGCCGCCCGTTTCAATCAACACTTCATAGCTCTCGTCACACAGTCGTTTGATGAGATCGAAGGCCTCGCGTTGGGCGAGGGGCTCGCCGCCGGTGACCTCGACCAGCCGACAGCCAAAGTCGCCCACCTGCTTCATCACATCGTCGATCGAGACGTGTTCGCCCCCGGTGAAGGTGTACTCGCTGTCGCACCAGGTGCAGCGCATGGGACAGCCGGTTAGACGCACAAATGTGCAAGGGCGCCCGGCATGAGTGGACTCTCCCTGAATTGAGCGAAAGATTTCGGTGACGCGAAGCACTCTCAGATTTTAGATTCTAGATTTGCGATTGTCGATTTGGGTAAGAGTTAAACCGAGGTTTCTATTTCTTGCGCCTAAAGCGCTAAGGCGCAAAGTTAAAGCGTCCAGGTTCGGCAACCAACAGCTTCTACCTTCATTCAAACTCACGTGGAAGGAAGTTATCGAAGTACAGCCGGAAGATCGTGATAGCATAGCCCCGGACGAACCAGGAAACTGATTGAGCGAAGGACAGCAAATCGAAGGATTGATTCTGGCGGGGGCCGGGCGCCTCCTCGCCCGCGCGGCGAATGGGCGCGGGCTCGAGGCGGCCCATTTGGCGCCGCGCCTGCGCGCGTCGGTCGAAAAATATATCTTGAAAGATGATCCCGCGCCTGGCTCGGCGAAGATCGACAAGTTCTTAGACGGCTTGCATGCAGACGATCTCTGTCTGGTGATCGCCTGTGAACGCGGCGATCAAAACGCCTGGAGCGATCTCTTCGAAGGTTACGGCGCCACGGTTAGATCTGCCGCCCGCTCGGCCAGCTCAAACGAAGCCACGGCGGACGACGTCGCGCAATCGATCTGGGCAGATCTTCATGGACTGAAGGTGCGCGAAGATGGCAAGCCCGCCGGGAAGCTGGCTTACTATTCCGGCGCGGGTTCATTGGGGGGCTGGCTTCGGGCAGTCGTTGGGCAACTGGCGATCGACCAGCATCGCCGGCAGTCACGTCTGGTACAGACCGAGGAAGACATCGATCTCGATCGGCTGGCCCACGACGCGGGGAAAAACTCAAACAGCTTGAATCCTTTTCATTCCGCGCCAAATCCGGAAGAGTCCCTGGCCAGTGATCTGGCGTCGGCCGACGTAGAGAAGGCTTTGGGCCAGGCCCTGGCCGGGCTCGATGACGAAGACCGTTTGTTAATGAAGCTGTATTATTTCGATGGTCTACGTTTGCGCGAAGCGGGAGCAGTGCTCGGAGTCCATGAAGCCACCGCGAGTCGTCGCCTGACGCGTATCCATGGCGAGGTGCGCGAGCGCGTGGAATCCATTTTGATGACTGAGCATGGCTGGACCAAGAGCGAAGCGACGCGGTCGCTGGCGCAGGTGGCTGCGCAGTTGCAGACCGAAGTTGAACCAATGTTGACCGGAACGGCAGATCAAACTTTTCAAGGATCACCGGCCGGAGGATAAAAAGAAGCGCTTTTCGAATTGCGATTCATTCGCGACGATTTCGCAAGTTGTTTCGAGCGTGGGCGTTCATCGAATAGGGAAATGAACGCACCTGCGTTTGAGTATTACGGTACATATGACCTCTAACGACGCACAAATGGATGTTCTGCTCCGGCGTTACGCGGGAAAGTCGGACGGCATCTCGCCGACCGAACACCTGGACGCGGATGAACTCAACGCCTTCGCTGAGGGCTCGCTGCCCGACGCGGCGCGCGCGCGCTATGTCTCTCATCTGGTCGATTGTGATAGTTGTCGGCAGATAATTTCTCAACTGGCCGTTAGTAGCGGCACGGTGTTGGCGCCTGAACCGATCACTGCACCCGAGCGGTCAGGTTACTCATGGTGGAAAAGACTCGGTGGGCTTTTCTCGCCGATGACCTTGCGCTATGCAGCGTTTGCAATTGTTCTGATTACCGCCGGGGTCGTGGTTTTATTTGTAACTCGACCACGTCCCGCGCCGGCGCTGATCGCCCAGAACGAGCAAGCGAACCCGGAAAGCGCAGTGAAACCTTATGTCGCCGCGCCCGCGCAAACGGGGAACCCAGCTCAGTCCAACGAAAACGAGAACCGGCAGGGCGCGACGATCAATCCCACGCCCGCTTCACCTCCTGCTCCAGGTTCGGATCAGACTCTGCGGTTGGGTCAATCAAAGGCTGGAGACAGTTCCGCTTCGCCTCCAACAGTCGCGAAAGCGGGCGAGTCGAGAAGCGAGCCTTTCCCGCCAACTGCTAAGAAGGCCGAGTCCGGCGTATACCAGAGTGCCCCGACTTACGCGCCGCCGCCGCCCCTTGAAGCTGAACGCGCGCCTCGCGAGCAGCAGAACGCATCCGGAGTTGCTTCCGCCTCTGGACCCCGCAAATCTGACCCCTCCACCGACAGGTCCAAGATGCCGGATCGAGGCCGCGCCAGTGAGGCTGACAAGGACATTCGCACCGGAGATGACCTCCCTCGTCTGGCGGTAAATCAAGCGCCAGCGAGCAGGAGAGCGACCGATGAAAAGGCCAAGGGGCCCCGCCGAGATCTCGAGAACAACGCGGCGCTGAATCGCAATGCGAACGAAACTCGTGATGTGGTCAATAGTCAGGGTGTCGTGACAATGAACCGCGTGACTTCAGAAGAGAAAGCGCCGGAGACCCGCTCGGCGGGTGGACGCAAGTTTCGCCGCCAGGGCAACGCCTGGGTAGATGCGAAGTTCAAGTCGTCGATGTCGATGAAGAGCGTCGCGCGGGGGTCGAGCGATTTTGGCGCGCTGGATTCCGGGCTTCGTTCGATTGCTCAACAACTCGGCGGCGAAGTAATAGTCGTGTGGAAGGGGAAAGCCTATTTGATTAAGTAAGGTCTACTGTTTCAGAAGCCCCACCCGTCAGGGAGGGCTGATAGGAAAGCGAATCCTTGCCGACGCCAAAGCCTCCTGACAATTCCTGTGAACATCGACGCTGTCTGGACCGTATTGACTCGGAGACGGCTTGGTCTAAACATTCGTTTACTATTCAGCGGCTACGAACTACCATTCACGCATCATGTACTGTCCATCCTGCGGCACCGAATACGCAATCGAGTTGAAGTACTGCAATCGCTGCGGCGCCCATCTCGGCAATGCCCTTAGCTCACAACCAGGACCCGTGATCGTCAACGTGACCAAACCGACGTTGATTCTCGGTACGACTTTGGTCCTGGTGACTCTCGGAGGTTTTGGTGGGGTTATCGGCGGCGCATTAAGCCTGGCGCCGATACTGCACGGCAACGATCCGTTGATGGCGATCATAATGTTCGGTATGCTCACGATTCTGATCGTAGACATCTTTCTCGTCCGCCAACTCTCGAAGCTAATCGGCGCCTCACTCTCTTCAACTACCCAAACGCAGCCCCAGCGACCAAACGTGATAGCTCAACCTTCAATAGTTTCGCTTCCTCAGCCGCCAACCGCGCGTCTTCAGGGAGCGCCCAGCGTGACCGAAGGCACAACCCGTTTTTTCGAGCCTTACCGCGCACCGGCTGAGGCCGAAGACCGCGTGACCTCTGAGAAGCTCGAAAGCAAGCTCGATCGATAGGATTAGTTTAGAGGTCAAGCTTGAGCTTGCTCCGGTAATCACCAACCTAAAGATTGAACTCTGAACCCCTTCACCCGCCTGCACTATTGCTCTCCCGATCCTGAGTTGGTACAGTCTGGTTCCGTTCGGACAGCCATTAAATGAAGAGGTACCTTCCAATGCGATCCCGGATCTCCTGGACGTTTCGTTCGCTTTCCTTCTGCCTGTTTCCAGTCGTTTTCGTCGGGCTTGTTATTGTTCACGCCTGGGCGCAGCAGAAATCTGCCGCTCCTGGCAAGGCCAAGACAATCGCGCAGGGCAAACCCTCGCGGCCGCGCCGCACGATCTCCAGCAGCAGGAATGTCGTGCCGGCGAACAATGCTCAGATAGCAAAGATCGTCACTGAGATCGATGCGCGCAACATCGAAAACACTATCCGCAAGTTGGTTAGTTTCGGAACCCGCAACACGCTTTCGGATCAGACCGATCCAAATCGGGGCATCGGCGCCGCTCGCGATTGGCTCTATGGCGAGTTTGTGAAAGCGGCGCAGCGTTCGGGCGGAAGAATGACTGTCGAGAAGCAAACCTTCGAACAACCCAAAGCGGCGCGCGTGCCCCAGCCGACCATGCTCACCAATATTGTCGCGACGCTGAAAGGGACGCGGCCCGACTCTGCCAATCGCGTCTATGTTGTCAGCGGCCACTACGATTCGATGTGCACCAGTCCCACCGACGCAAAGTGCGACGCGCCGGGGGCGAATGATGATGCCTCGGGCACCGCGGCGGTCCTGGAAATGGCGCGGGTGATGGCCGGCTACAGCTTTGACGCCACGATCGTTTTCATGACGGTTCCCGGCGAAGAACAGGGACTGCTCGGCTCTACTTATTTTGCCGAAACCGCCAAGAAGAACAACACGGACATCGAAGCGATGTTTACTAACGACATCATCGGCAGTTCATTGGGAGGCAACGGCGTGCGCGATGCGCATACCGTCCGCGTGTTTTCTGAAGGCGTGCCTTCGAACGAAACGCAGACGGAAGCTACGACCCGTCGCAGCGTGGGGGGCGAGAATGATTCGCCCTCGCGACAACTTGCTCGCTTCATCAAAGAGACTGGGGAGCGTTACGTGCCGGCGATGAAAGTCTGGATGATCTATCGCCGCGATCGGTATGGCCGCGGCGGCGATCACCAACCATTTCTCGAGCGCGGCTATGCGGCCGTCCGCTTTACTGAGCCGAACGAGGACTATCATCATCAACATCAGAACGTGCGTATCGAAAACGGTATGCAGTACGGCGACCTGCCGCAGTTCGATGACTTCAATTACATCGCGAACGTCGCGCGTGTAAACGCCGCGTCGTTGGCTGCCCTGGCATCCGCTCCGGCGCGGCCGAAAAACGTCGTTCTCGCCACGGCCCTATCAGACGACACTGAAATCCGTTGGGACGCTAATAAGGAGTCCGACATCACCGGCTATGAAATTGTCTGGCGAGACACGACTGAAGCCGTTTGGACGAACTCACGCTCAGTCGGCAACGTCAGCACTTATACGATGAAGGGCATGTCGAAAGACAATTACTTCTTTGGCGTGCGGGCGGTGGACAAGGAAGGGAATCGGAGTCCGGCGAGTTATCCGCGACCGATGGCACGGACTCGCGCTGGCGCCAATCCGGCAGTTACTCCTGCGCAAGACTAAAGGCAGACGGCCTGACGGGACCGGACGCCGCTAAACATTTCTCTCTATTGACTCAAGAAAATGCTGACTTGGTATCTCGACCAGATCAGGAACTATGGCCTTGCGCGAGCGACCCGGTTGTTTTGCAGGGTCGCCTGGCGCCGCGTATTTGTCATTCTGAGCAACATGACGTTACCGGCAAAACTGATCTGTCCGTGTTGCGGGTGGGAGGGAAGGCGCTTTCTTGACTACTGTGAAATGGGCTTTACAGTTCCGAATGCGGCCTGCCCGCGTTGCGACAGTCACTCGCGTCATCGGGCGCTGTTCATTTGGTTACGTGACAAGTATCGCATCCATGAAAAGACGGGCCTGGCTTTGGTCTTCTCGCCCGAGAGGGCGCTGGCGCCTTTGTGGCGGTCGGCAACCAACCTCGGTGTCTTCAAACTCGATCTTGATGCCGGCCGCGGCGCAGACCTATTAGCCGACTTGATGAGTTTGCCGGTCGCTCCGAATGTCGCCGATCTGGCTTGGTGTCATCACGTCGTCGAACGGGTATTAGATGTTCACGTGGCGCTCAGTGAATTGTGCCGTGTCCTGCGTCCAGGCAAAGGCGAGTTGATTATCTCGGTTAGTTCCGGAGCACAAGAAAAGACAATTGAGTTTGGCTTTCCTGACAAAATACTTTCAGGTAACCGCCGGCTTTTCGGAGCGGACTTTGCTAGGACCCTGGCCGAAGCGGGTTTCGAAGTCAGGCCCCTGGCTTATGAGTTGTCGGACGCAGAATGCTCTAAATATGGAATCCGGCGAGAGCCGTTCTTTCGTTGTGTCAGGACACATCAGTCCGCGCAATCATAAGTCTTAGTCCGCAGCGGGGTGTACGTCCGCGAAGGTTCTGGCTGGTTCCGTTTTTCAGTCCCGAAGAGAATATTCTTGAGGGTGCTCATCCACCAGGTCAACCCTGAGACGCGGGCCGCAAAGGTTGCCAGGTCGTCATCACTCGCAATGGTCGTTCTGGTCAGCGCGAAAACGTCGGCGTCTCTTCCATTGGGCCCCAGCGTAGTGGTGATCGCGCAGGAATAGCCGAGAGATTTTGCCAGCAGGCTAATCGACTCAGACGTGCATCCGTGCGGGTACGACAGAGGAACATGAGCCAGGCTTAGATGTTCCAGAATTGCTGAACGCGAATCCGCTAACTCTCTCCTGACCTCTTCCAGCGGAATATCCGGCAGCTTGGGATGCGAGCATGTATGCGAGCCGATTTCTATTCCGGACGCCGCCAGTTCCTGGACCTGCGGCCATGAAAGAAATGATTCGCCATTAGGCGGTAAGTGGCCGTAAGCTCGGTCAGTTATCACGAAAACCGCGGCCGCTAGTTTTCGTTCGTGGAACTCCCGGGCCGCCACTGTATAGAAATCCTCAAAGCCGTCTTCGAATGTGAGCACGACCGAATAGTCCGGCAGACGCAGGTTCTCACGCTTCGCCTTGAGAAAATCGCTCAGCGAAATTACTTTGCAGGTGCTTTGAAGATAATCCAGGTGTTGCCGAAAGAGGCGCAGCGGCAGATGCTGCTTATACGGATCGGCGTGCGCTGGCTGATCGCCTTCGATAATGCTGTGATAGCTTAGAATCGTGACTTTTCGGCGATTTAGCCGCGAAACGATTTTAAGCACACGCGTCGACTGAAGTAGGGCAAAGAGATACTTTTTCATACTGTCGCCATGCCGAGACTTCAGTCACCGTACGGGGGCGATGATAAAAGCCACAGATCAAGAAGGCCAACTTTGGCAAGAAAGCCGGCCAATGTAAAAAATGATTACCAAAGGGTGGAAGGGCATCAGATTACTACACAGAGAAGGATTGCACAAATACTAATCGCTACAAAAAATAAAAGGAGCGCTGCATTCTTGCCAATGCAGCGCTCAAGCCAACGAAGAAAACTCCGATGGAAAACCACCGACGAAACTCTTTGCCCGATACTCCGACGACGGTTTGATGCTTAGACGAGCGGACTGCCTTCGCGGTCTGAACAATCCCGCCATTTGATTGGACGCTGGTTATCAATCCCAGAGCTACTTCCTGGAAGTGATGTCTTAATGACAGGTGTTTAGAGTAACCACTCTAGTCGGGTTCTTCCCATGTCGTGCGAACCCGGCTGAAGTCAGCGCTCTGTGCGCTGGCTTACCAGGTTAAAATAATGTCCCTTACTCTGATGATCATCCGGCTAAATAGACACGCGCATTCTTCTGTCCAATAATGGTCAGGGTAACGTTTTATCAACCATCGCTGTTCGTAACGCGTCTTAATGACGTTGCCACAAGGTATGATGAGCATCGATTCAGCCCAAACCAGTAAGAACGGATGTTATGACAAGCAATAAAATTCACTTCAGCCAAAGTCTTTCAACGGTGCGGCGCCTCGCTGCAACTCTTTCTATCGCGGCGCTGCTGGGGAGCACCTTTGCCTTGGGTATCGCTGCTCAAAGCATGAAAACGGGGGCAAGCAAATCAGCCGCAAAGTTGAGCGAAGACCAGCGCATCCTGCATGTGCTCAATCGTCTCGGATTTGGCGCGCGGCCGGGCGATGTCGAGCGGGTTAAGGCGATGGGGATCGATAACTACATCGCGCAACAGCTTTGGCCGGAAAAGATCGACGACGCGGCGTCGGAGGCCAAGCTGCAGAATCTCGAGACCCTGCGCATGAGTACCGCTGAGCTCTACGAAAAGTATCCACAACCCGGACAGCTTGTAAAACAGCTTCAGAAGCGCGGAGCCTTGCCTGCGGATCTGGCGCAGGCTCGCGACAACCGGGTCAAGGGCGGCGCTAACGCTGCTCCGGCCGCGAACCCGCAGAAGAGCGGCGAGGCTGTGTCGACTCAGGGGGCCGCCGAGATGCAAGGGCCCGAGATAGCGAAAGCCAACGACGCCACGAAGACCGCGAGCGCGAATGATGCGAACCCGGCGAACAACGCCGAGTATCGCAAGGCCTTGATGGAGTATTTTAAAGAGAACAACCTGCGGCCGGCACAATTTCTTACCGGCGAGCTGCAGATGTCGCGCATCCTGCGTGCCGTCTACAGCGAGCGGCAACTGCAGGAAGTCATGGTTGATTTCTGGACCAACCACTTCAATGTGTATGCAGCCAAGGGCGCCGATCGTTGGCTGCTGACTTCTTACGACCGCGACACGATTCGACCGCACACCTTCGGAAAATTCTATGACCTGCTGTTGGCCGACGCGCAAAGCCCGGCAATGCTTTTCTATCTCGACAATTTTCAGAGCGTGAGCCCGAATGCGCAGTTGCCGCAACAGCGACCGGGCGGCGCGCGTCCGTTGCAGCGGTTGTTGACGATGAGCAACAACCCGCAGCAACAAACACCGCAGCAGGCCCAGCGACCGCGCGGCATCAATGAAAATTACGCGCGCGAGTTGATGGAGCTTCACACTCTCGGCGTCGATGGCGGATACACGCAGAAGGACGTGCAGGAAGTCGCGCGTTGCTTCACTGGCTGGACCATCTTTCAACCGCGCGGCGGCGGGGCAGCGGCGGCTGCTTTGATGGGCAGAGATGCGCGTGACAGCGCCGGAAAATTTATTTTCAGACCGGGCGTGCATGACAACGGCGAAAAGATCGTCCTCGGCCACAAGATTCCTGCCGGGGGCGGTATCAAGGACGGCCTGATGGTTTTGGATATCGTCGCGCATCATCCGGCGACCGCAAAATTCATCGCGACTAAGCTGGTGCGCCGCTTTGTCTCGGACGATCCGCCGCCGGCCCTGGTCGATCGCGTGGCGCAAACTTTCCTGAAGACCGACGGCGATATTCGCGAAGTCCTGAAGACGATCTTCTCTTCGCCCGAGTTCAATTCTGCCGAGACTTACCGTGCGAAAGTGAAGCGCCCATTCGAACTCGCCGTCAGCGCTGTGCGCACCCTGGGAGCAGATACTAACGGCGGCCCGCAACTCCATCAATGGATTGCGCGGATGGGTCAGCCCCTCTATGGTTTTCAGACGCCGAATGGTTACTCGGACGTGGCTGAGAATTGGGTAAATACGGGCGCACTGCTCGAGCGCATGAATTTTGCCCTGGCGCTCGTCAGCAACCGCATACCCGGAACGCGCGTCGATCTATCGCGCTTCGTCGGCGACATAAGCAGCAAGTCTGTCGATAAGGGAAAACTGCTGGACC
>JAWVEM010000163.1:0-3371 GCA_033856735.1 Blastocatellia bacterium | reverse complement strand
TTTCATCTCGCTCAAACTTTCGGGCAAGAAATCAGAGAGGCAGAGAGATTCAATCCGGGATCAACTTCACTTCCAGGACGCCGGAGCTTTCCTGATGCGGCGTTCTGCCGCGTTCGGCGACGCTTCGATACAGGGATATTATTTTTGTGATGAACTCTTCGACCCCGAAACGCGCGAGGGCATCGCGTCTTCCATTGCTTCCAAGTTCGCGGCGCAGATTCTCGTTGCGCAAAAGCAGAAGCATTGCCTGTGTTAGTGATTGCTGGTCGCCCGCCGGGACCAGCCAACCGTTTTCTCCGTGGCAAATCATCTCCGGGGTGCCGCCAACCGCCGTTGCGAGGACGGGCGTGCCGCTCGCCAGTCCTTCCAGAACAGTGAGCGGGCATGCCTCTGTGCGTGAGTTGATGACCAGCAGGTCAAAGCTCTGCATCAGTGCAGGCACGTCGTCTCGGGGCCCAAGAAAGCGAACTCGATCCGCAGTGCCAAGTGAATTTGCTGTGCTCACCAGGGATTTTTCATAGTCTGCGCCGCCGTTAAAGAGCGGCTCGCCGACCACCAGAAGAACTGCATTGGAAGCTTCACGCGACATTGCGGCGAAAGCTTCGATCAACTCGAGCTGGCCTTTGTTCGGTGTTAAATGGCCCACGATGCCGACCACTGGCTGCGTTTCGGTAAGCCCTAACGCGCGACGAATCTTGAGCCTACTGGCGGAGTTGGGTTGAAAGCGTTCGAGGTCGACCGCGTTGTGAATGACTTTGACTGCGATGCGGCGGTTCAATCGGCTACTCACGATGCCGCGAAATTGAGCGGCAGCGGCGAGCGAAACGGCCAGGATTTGGCTGCGCTTCGTAGCGCAGGCGACCAGGCGAACGGCGGCGCTCAACGGGTGACGCGGCAGAATGTCATGCGCATGCCAAACGACCGGGACTTTCAAACCCAGGGTGGCGGCCGACATTACCAGTCCCGCGCGAATGCTGTTGGCGTGAATGATGTCGGGAGCTTCGCTCAGGACGATCGAGCGCGCGGTGCGAATCACGTTCACGAATGAAGCGAGGTATCGCAACAGATAATCGACGCGCCAGGTAAACCTCGCCGTCAGTTGATCGATGGGAATTATACCGGCGCCCGCTTCACTGGCCATTTCAGTCAAACGGCCGTCCGTCGGACACAACACGACCGGGTCGAAGAGCTGACGATCAAGTCCCTTCAAGATCATCAGCAGCACTCGCTCAGCGCCGCTGACATTTCCGGTATGATTGTAGAAAAGAATCTTCAACTCTCGACCCTCAGATCTCGATGATTTCCCGATCTACTTCTCTATGCGCTTTCAAAGTCTCGGCGCTGATCCATCCGATCAGCAGCCAGGCGATCGGCGCAATCGAGTAGAGCGTGAACGTCAGTCCAAACATACTGTTGAGGACGATCGCGACCATCATGGCGGCCACGATTCGTTTGACGTTTGTGTTTGCATCGCCGGGCGCCGCGCGGCGCGCCACTCGCCAGGACCACCAGGTCGAACGCGAAAGGATCCAGACAAATAACAGTAGCCCGGGAATGCCGCAGGTGATCGCCTGCAGCAGAATTGAACTATCGATCGGCGGTAAATCTGATTCCTGGCTGTATCGCCATTCGCTCAAGCTGCCGGCGCCAATGCCGGCGCCCAGCGGCCGGTAAGGGATTACCTCCGTCAGCAGATAAGTCCAATTGGTCAAACGCACTTGAAAGCTTTCTTCTTCCGCCGGCTTCAACACGCCGCGTTGAGTGTGCGAGAGGACGGTGCTGACGGTCTGGGTCGAGTCGTTGCTCCACATGTCTTCTTCGGCTGGTGCTTGCATGAACACGAGTAGCAGGAGTACAGGAGCCAGCAGCAAAGCTACGCGGGCCAGCGCATTTCTCAAACTGCGCGCGCCAATCAGAACCAGTGTGATCAGACCCACGACCAAGCCAAACACTGCCGACCGTTGTCCGGTCAAAATCACGAAGACAGTGAGAAATGCGCCGGCTACCAGCCAGGCAGCTCGAGTCGTTAACTTCTTCCTCGCCGCCGCGAAGCCAAAGGCTATGATCGCGCCTAATTCGGTATAGCGGCCCCACTCTTCAGCGCTGCAGAACGTCGCCAGCGCGCGCTCAATGTGGCCGACCGCAATCGAGTTGTAGAAGTCGGTCTTCTCAATCCAGACTTGTTCAAAGCTCGGATACCCAAACATGAGTTGATAGACGCCGTAGAGGGAGGTGACTAATCCAATCACTACGATCAGCCGCAAACCGTGCCGGAGGAAATCGTCTTTGAGAGTCTGGCCAAAGTAGAACCACAACAAAGGAATCAGGACGAACATCGCGCTTGAGAGTCCGACGATCAAGCCGCCCTGGAGCGGATTGAAGATCTCAATGAAGTAGATCAGTCCGAGCAGAGACACTGCTCCGGCCAACGGCGACGCGGTAAAAATGGCGAGTCGCTCTCTCTTGAGGAGCAACGCGAACGCGAGCAGAGTAACTATGGGCGTCAGAACGTGAATCGGATCCTGGCTGTCGTAAGGGACGAACAGATATTGCGCGCGCCGAATGATCCCTCGCACAGGTTCGAAGAGCATCATCGCGGTCAGGCCGGCCTCGAGACTAACCAGCACCGGCAAAGCCATCGCCCACGTCAAAGCGCCGAAAATCCAAGTCCTCAGCAACTGGCCGCCGTTGGCGATAGCAATCACCGTGAACGCGGCTGCGGCCTGGGCCGGTAGAAACCAGATCAACGCCGAGCGCTGTGATCGTCTGGGATGGGGTTGGGCTTGAACGACGCTGCTCATGACGTATCGATAACCTTACAAAGCTTCCTTTGCGCTCTCAGTAGTCTTGGCAAACGAGAAGCCGAACAACGATCTCCAATTCGGGATCATCAGGTCTCGCTTTTGCGGACGCAGACATTTCCATAGGCTGAGCTGTCGCTTCTTAATCAGACCGAACAGCGCGACCACCAGCATCACGGTGTAACCGATCAGCGAGGCGATGGCGGCGCCCGTGATGCCGAGTCGCGGCAGCAGAATCACCAAACCGATCCCTGTCACCACGGCGGCCGAGAAGCGCGCGATAGTGCTCATCCCCGGATAACCGAAACCGCGCAGGCCGCTAATGACTATCGAGCCCAGGCTCCACACCGTGGCCGCAATCAACAACCAGCGAAACGCGCTCGTGGCGGGGACAAAACTTTCGCCGAAGAGGATTTTCAATATCAGCGGCGCACTCAGCCACAGAATCGGCAACATGATGACGTGCATGTATATGGTCAGGCGCAGACTGCGGGCGAGTAATAATTCTGCCTTGTTACCTTTCTGCGAAGCGGCGACTTCCGGCATGAGCGCATCGGCAAGTGCATCGGC
>JAWVEM010000162.1:0-5595 GCA_033856735.1 Blastocatellia bacterium | reverse complement strand
CCGAAATCAACAGCAGCTTCTACTATCCGCCCAAGCCCGCCACCGCCCGCTCCTGGATCAAACGTGTCGCGCACAATCCGAATTTCATTTTCACTGCGAAGTTGCACAAGGTTTTTACGCACAAGCGTGACAAGCTGACGGGCAAAGATGAAGGCGCCTTTCGCGAAGGAATCGATCCGCTGATCGAAGCAGGGAAGTTGGGCGCACTATTGATCCAGTTTCCCTGGTCCTTTAAGAACGATCCGGAAGAGCGCATCTATTTAACGCAACTCTGCGAGCGCTTCAGGGACTATCCTTCGGTCGTCGAACTGCGCCATGAATCATGGAACGATCCGAGAATCATTCAGACCTTGGAAGATTTCGGCGTGGGTTTGTGCGACATCGACCAGCCCTTGTTTGCGAACTCCATTAAGCCGTCCGCCGAAGTAACCTCACCAATCGGCTACATTCGTTTGCACGGAAGAAACTATCAGAATTGGTTTCGCGAAGAAGCTAATGTGGTCGAGCGCTATGACTACCTGTATTCGCGCGAGGAGTTAGAGCCGTGGGTCGAGCGGATCAAACAGGTGGCCGACAAAGCGAAGCAAACGTACGTCATCACCAACAACCACGCCCGCGGCCAGAGTCTGGTAAATGCTTTCGAAGTGCTGGCGCTGTTGGAAGAACGACGCTTGCCCGGGCCGGCAAAGTTGATCGAGAGTTATCCGCGTCTGAGCGAATCGGTAGAAGCGGACGATGAGTCGAGACAGGGGAGTCTGTTTTGAATTTGGAGTGCGCTGACTTGTCAGCGCTTTGTAACGCGGCGACTTGTCGCCGCACGCTGGCGATTGTGACTTTATCCGGGCCGCGACAAGTCGCGGCCTGTGAAAGCGGCAACAAGTTACCGCACTCCAAATAACTACTTTGCTAAGGGAAAGATGGGTTCGATATCCACCGGCACGTTCTTAAGCTTATCCAGCGCGCCCTTCATCTCAGGCCGAATCACCGCGTACTTGTCGAGCAGCGCCTTGGCCTTGGCATAAGAGCCCTCGGCTTCAATGGTCATAAGCTCGTGAGTCAGCTTGCGCACGGCGTCTCTAATTTTCGTCTCTTCGACGCTGAAGGTCCCGTTCTGGTTGTTGAATCTGATCGCGCCTTCGTCGGTGAGATAGTTGAACTGCATGGCCACGCCGCGACCGTGCGCCTCCGTTATGCCGAAGCGCACCGAACGAAACATGCTCGTTAGATTTGTCGTGTAGAGCGTGCGCTGCATGGTCTTGTCGATCACTCCTTTGTCGATCAGATACTGCAAGGCCCACAGACCGGTCATATCGGCTTTCGCTTCTTCGATGGCTGAGTACTGATCCTTTAACTGCAGCCTCACGGTGGTGGCCGCGCCACCGACATTGATGTTATGAGGCCCCAGTCCGTGCATCAGCTCGTGCATCAGGATGTGGGTGAAGAAGGCGTCGAAGGCGAGGTCTTTTTGCTGCGATGGGTTGAGGACGACGCGCGAAATGGGAATCAAAGTCTTATTAAACTTCGCGTCCTGCACGTTCTTTAACATGATCCGCTTCGAGCCTTTTTCTTTTACCACGCGCTCATCGTTCGGCAGGTTGAACGCCGCGGTTTGCACGCCGCTGTTTCCTTCGCCAGAGCTGTAGACTTCGTTAACCACGCGAATCGGCGACGCGGAGCCCAGCTTGGGATTGCGATACTTCGCGTCGATGGGCAAGTGATCTTCAAGCTCCTGCAGGTACTGGCTGAATTTGGTTAGCTTGGCGCTCTCAGTCTCGTCACGCAAAGTCACATAGGCCTCGAACGCCGCCTTATAGCCAAACAATTCATCTTCGTAAGTCTCGTACGGCCCAATCGTGACGTCGATTGGAGCGTCCAGATCCATCCACGCCACATCGCTGTCGTAGTAATCGTTCGAGGCAAATGCCGCCGCGCGTTTGGTCAGAAAGTTCTTCAGAGTTTGGTTGGTGGTCAGCGCCGCGGCTTCGCGCAGAAGCTTCGCCGCCGGTTCGAGGAACTCGCGATACTCTTCACTATAGGGCACGGTCTTCAGCTTGCCGTTAGCATCCCGGCGAATGACGTAGAAGTACCCCGTGGCCTTTTCCTTTTCTTCCGGCGACAACCTTGTCAGCCAGGAATTGAACTCCTCTTTACTCAAGTCGTCGGGATAAAAGTTAGCCTGAGGCGGTCGTGGCGGAACGCCTTTGATGAATGCTTCGTTGCCGTCGAGCTGAGACCATGGACTCTTATTGATCATGAAGTAGTGGAGGCGCAGACGACCGAGCGGGGTCTTGTCGGCTTGCAGCTTCTGCAACAACGCCTCGTTGCCGCTCCAAAGCTGACGAATGTAAAGCGCGTTGTAATACTTCGCCGCGGCGATGATCTTCCGCAGCGCCTCGCGATCATTTGGCGAGAGGCTCGTCGTGTTCGCCGTCAGCACCGTCGGCGAAAAGCGACGGATTTTCGCGGCGAGGGGACTGTCGATTGGTGCGCCCTTAGTCCTTTGACCATAAGCAAGCGCCGTCATATTTAGTATCAGAACGAAGCAAGCTATCTTCTTCCAGGCTTTCATACTCAATCTCTTTTCCTAGTTTGTTTTGCGTGTGACGAGCAACAGGATCCGAACGTGTTACGGCTCAAATACTTTCGCTATGGGACAACTGAACCCGGGGAGCAGAGGGGATGTGATTTCCTGATCGAGTCTGAGCATGGCAGCCGACTCCAAACTTTGGCCGGATGACCGGTAAATCTCGACTGAGCGGTTTTCTGAATCAACGATCCAGTATTCATGGACGCCGTGCTTTGCATACAACTGGCGCTTGGCTACTCGATCGCGCGAGATGTTTTCTCGTCCCGGCGAGAGAATCTCGATGACGATGTCCGGCGCCGCCACCAGGCGTTCATTGGCGATGATTTCTTCGCCCCGCCGATGAGTGAAGAACACAAGGTCGGGAATTACTCCGCTGTATTGGCTGAAGACCAAACCGGGAGTGGCTATGATCTTCCCGACAGGGTTCTTGTCGAGGTAGCTTCTCAGTTGATAGTAGATGTTTCCAGACACAATTTGATGTGGAAGACCGGGTGCGCGGGACACAAACAGTTCTCCTTCTATGACCTCATAGCGATTGCCGTCCTCGGGCATCGCGTCGAGGTCGTCAACGGTCATCAGGGGTTCGATTGTGGCAGCCATACGGAAACTCCAAAGAAGGACAAGCGCAATATTACATCAAAGCGACTTCGGGCGACCAGAGTGTCGGAGACCCTCTGGGCGGGTGAGCTGGTTCGTTAAGAGTCTTATTAGCACAGTGGCTTTAACGGAGGGTAATCACATACTTGGCTCACCTGAGCCGGGTTTGGGCAGCCCGGAGGGCTGCAAGATAGTAGCCGGTGGTCGCAGAGACCACCGGAAAAGGATCCCATCGATCTTCAGCACCCTGAAAGGGTGCCAGACCTTCCGCGTCCTCAAGCTGAAGAGCTGGCACCCCTTCAGGGTGCCGACAAATCAATCCCGTCTTCCGGTGGTCTGCGACCACCGGCTACTCTCTCGCAGCCCTTCGGGCTGCCCTGACGCCTTCCTAAACCAACGAGGGTCAGGTGAGTCAAGCATGTCGTTGCCTAACGAAGGGTGCCCACCCTTACGGTCGGGCTTCTGACACGGCTACACCTGTATTATAGAACTCGAAATCACGTCCGTCCCTTCAGTATCTTGACGAACGATCCTGACTGCAATTCCGCCAGCGTCAAACCCGAAAGACTCAACCCTTCGTCTTCAGTAATCGCGCCGCAGTTGATCGCGCGCAGGAAATAGTTGAGCAGTCCCTGCCCGGTGGCCGCGTCGTCGAACACATCGCCGACGAGCGTGGCCTTCGCCGCCTTCTCGACAAAGTTGCGCAAACGTTCGGATGCGGCATCCAGACTCTCGAGAAAGAAAGCGTAAACCGCGGCGTAGCGGGTAGGCAGTTGCGCCGGATGTAAATCCCAGCCCTGATAAAAACCGCCGATGAGCGAATGCTGGACGTGATCGTAATGTAGTTTCCAGGCGCGATGAATGACCGCCCGGTTCTCTTCGATTTGATCCGGCGTCAGGGCCGTGCCCTCGGCGGCCCGATGCGGCCCGACGGGCATTATGTTAGTCGCGCCGTCCGACAGCCAGATTCCCGTCCCGGCGAAGGAAACCTGCATCATGTTTTTCGCAAAGTCACACGCGGGATGCATCATGTGCTGGTGCGCGGCAGTAATGCTGCAACTGGCGGTGTAGTCGTAAGTACCGAAGTGCGCCGCCGTGCAACGGCCGCGAGCTGCGCGCATCAGCAAGGGAAGATTGATGCGTCCCTCGCTATTGATAATCGACTGGGTGGTCTCGATCATCATTTCCATTTTCAGGCTTCCGCCCGCCAAACCAGTCCGTTGCTCGATCAAATCAAATAGATCAGCCAGCGCGGCTACCTGTTCGGGAGTTGTAATCTTGGGCAAGGTGACGACGAAATTATCCGGCAGGGCGCCGCCGCTTTCCGCCACTACTGTTGAGACAAAAATATCGAGGGT
This sequence comes from Blastocatellia bacterium, assembly GCA_033856735.1. Taxonomy (GTDB): domain Bacteria; phylum Acidobacteriota; class Blastocatellia; order Pyrinomonadales; family Pyrinomonadaceae; genus UBA11740. The sequence goes on along the minus strand of JAWVEM010000162.1, from coordinate 1,053 downwards.
GCGCATGCTGCGGGCGCGCAACTCTTCATTGAACGGCTTGATGCGAATGCCGATGAATGGAGGCAAGGTCCCGGCGGCGAGCCCCCGCGCAGTTTCAATTGCGGCCGATTCGGCGTGGCCGTCTTCTTCCTCGTCGGGCCGATTGCCGTATCCGTCCTCGAAATCGATCCGGAAATCTTCGACGGGCTCGCGGCGCAGCTTTTCCTGCACCCGTTCGTAGATCGTGTGCGCCAGCCAGGCGGCCTTGTTCTGTTCGCGCACTGTGTCGGGCTCGTCCTTGAGACGCTGTCTGAGGCCGGTCGCATAACCCAGCACGTCGGGCAGAGTATTCGCGCGCGGCAACCCGATGGCGCGCGCGAAGACCACAAAGTCGGAAGCGTTGTCAGCAAACGATCGTTCGGCCACCTGCCCCAGGCGTTGCGCGGTATCCGCACGAAACAAATGCGCGCCGCCATAAACCGTATGCACCGGTTGCCGCCGCCCGGTTTCGCCGGGATAGCTTTCCGCGAATGCGCTGTTGGACGTGCGCAGGATCTCGTTAATTCCCTGAAGTGCAGTTTCGCTCAAAGAGATTTTCATTAGGCTTCTTCTGGAGAAAGTTGTTTTCGAATAGGCGCTGACTTTATTACCAAAGCCAGTTGGCTGGCAACTCTACAGGGCTCGCGGGTACCTCGGCGACTCGTATGGTTTGAAAGAGTGGATGAACCGGGACTGTCCCGTTCATCATTAACCTCCTGTGGCTAACCATACTTATTCAGAGGTTCATGTATTCCTTACCAAGGGGCAGTGTCCTAAGAGTTGAGTTGCGACAAAACGGAGTTCCGCTGGTGATGGCAAGTTGGACCCCCTTATTAGGGTAGCGACATACTTGACTCCGCTTGGGCTTTTGTCGAACTTCGATGCGGCCGCGGCAATGGCTCTGCCAATCTGATGCGCGGCAAGTCTCGGACTTGCCGAAACGTGGCCCATTAATCTGAACGGTCTCTGACCGTGACGGGTCGAAGACCCGAATGAAAAAGAAGGTTCGTCGCCGGCAAGTCGCAGACTTGCCGC
>JAWVEM010000161.1:0-13773 GCA_033856735.1 Blastocatellia bacterium | reverse complement strand
CTCAAGCGCGCGGCTTCGGGTCGAATGTTCTGGGCCCAGACCTGCGCCCAGCCGAGAAAGAAGCGCTGCTCCGAAGTGAAACCATTGATGTCTTTCGGGCGGGGCTTACCTTGCAGAGACTTCTGATACGCCGCATACGCCACCGTCAACCCGCCGAGGTCGGCCACAGATTCACCAACGACCAACCGCCCTTTTTGATGCAGTCCAGGTTCGACTTCGTAAGAGTCGAATTGTTGGACCACGCAGTTTGTGCGGTCGGTGAATTTCTTGTAGTCATCGGGTGTCCACCACATGACAAGGTTTCCATTCGCGTCGAACCGCGCCCCCTGATCATCAAAGCCGTGGGTCATCTCATGACCGATCACGGCGCCGATGCCGCCGTAGTTGAAAGCGTCGTCGGCTTTCGGATCGTAGAACGGCGGCTGCAGAATGCCGGCGGGAAAAACGATTTCGTTCAACTGGGGATTGTAATAAGCGTTAACGGTGGGCGGCGACATGCCCCACTCTGTACGGTCTACCGGCTTGCCAATCTTGACCAGATTGCGCCTGAAATCAAACTCACCGGCCGATACTGCGTTGTTGTAGTAAGGGCCCCGGCTGACCTGGAGCGCTTCATAATCACGCCACTTGTCAGGATAGCCAATCTTGCGCACGTAGGCTTCCAGTTTCCCGATCGCTTTTTGGCGCGTCTCGGCGCTCATCCAACTTAGGGTCGAAAGGTCTTCGCGCAGAGCGGCAATCAAGTTCGCCACCATCACGCGCGCGCGTTCCTTCGCCGCCGGAGTGAACGTCTTCGACACGTAAAGCTGACCCAAAGCCTCGCCCAGCGCGCGGTCCGTACTGGCCACACAGCGCTTCCAGCGTGGCAACATCTCAGTCGTGCCCTGCAGATACTTACCGTTGAAGTTGAAGCTCTCCTGGACAAACTTCGCCGAGAGAGTATTTGAAGCCGCGTTGACGACGTGCCAACGCAGATACGTTTTCCAGTCGTCCAACGGCGTGCTGGTCAGAAGTTTATCGGCTGCCTTGAAGAAATCCGGCTGGGCCACATTGACCTTGCCAATCTCGGGCAACCCGATGCCGCGGAAGTAGCGGCTCCAGTCAAAGTCCGGCGTCATTTCCAGCAACTGCGTTTTGATCATCGGGTGATAATTGGCTTCGGGATTGCGCCGCTGCACCCGGGTCAATGACTTCTCGGCAAGTTTAGTTTCGAGATTCATGACCGTGTTTGCTTCCGTCGCGGCGCGCTCTGGCGAGTCGCCCATCAACTCGAAAGTGCGCGCGACATGCTTAACGTATTCGTCTCGGGTCGCCTTCGACTTGGCGTCATCGCTCGTGTAGTAATCGCGATCGGGTAATCCCAATCCACCCTGGACCGCCTGCGCGATAATCTGCGTCGAATCTTTGTAGTCCTGGCTGGCGCCAAAGCCAAAGACGGCCGGAATGCGGTGCGCATGCAGGCGCGCTATTTCATCTTCCAGACCCGGCAAGTCGGTGATTTGAGCAATCCGCTGTAGCTCGGGATCGAGGGGCTGGAGGCCCTCGGCCTCAATCTTTTGTTCGTCCATGCACGACCCGTAAAAATCCGCGATCTTCTGTTCATTGCTGTTCGCGAACTTCTTTTTCGCTGTCAGGCCGTCAAGAATTTCGTGCAGGACATTCGTGTTCTGCTCATCGAGCAGTTCGAACCGTCCCCAACGCGAATAGGCCGCCGGAATTTGGTTTCGATCCATCCAGCCTCCGTTGGCAAATCGGTTGAAATCCTGACAGGCGCTGGCGTTGCGATCGATACTGGAAAAATCAAATCCGGTTACGACTGATTTTTGCGGCGTATCGGTGAAGACTTCGATCGCTTCGGTTCCGGCGGCCCGGCTTTGGCGACCCGCGGCAACAACCAGCGCAATCAGTGACAGCGAAAGGACAAACAAAAGCGCACGTCGGCAGAACAGACTCATGACAGAAACCTCCTGCGGAACTCTGGAATATTTTTAAGAGGGAACGCGCGGAATCTTAAGGCTTCCGCGGAGAAAAGGCAAAAGCAGGTCTTTATGATAGAACGCGGCGCTCGAGCACACCCAGTCGTTTGTCCTGAAGTGCGATGTCCCCGCGAACGTCGTAAAGATCACGAATGAAGAGAGTAAATTTTTCGTCCAGTTTCTTAATTTGGGCCTGGACTGCTTCCCAGATCGGCCGAGTCTCCTTCAGCCGACTGTCGACTCGCTCTTCCAGTGAGGTGAGGCGCTGATCCATTGCGCTCAAGCGTGTATCCAGTACCGCGATGTTTCGGGCCATCGCTACCTGCTGAGTGCGGATTTCAGAAACTTCGCTGCGGATCGCAGCGAGTTCCGTTAGTACGCGCTGCTCGAAAGGACTCGCTCCCGGCAATTCTTTCGTGGGATCTTCGTTCACAGTAACCGTCATCCTAACAGGTTACCGAAAAATTTCAACGTAACGATTTTTGCAAGGAAAGATCTTATCAACTCTTGAGTTTTTTGATTTCTTCGGTAAGAACCGGCAGTACCTCGAACAAATCGCCAACGATGCCGTAGTCGGCAATATCAAAGATGGGAGCCTCGGGATCTTTGTTGATGGCGACGATTGTTTGGGAATTTTTCATGCCCACGAGATGCTGAATTGCGCCGGAAATACCCAGCGCGATGTACAACTTGGGCGCGACCGTCTGTCCTGACGATCCAATCTGACGGTCGATGGGAAGCCACTCGGCGTCGCAAATCGGACGAGAAGCTGCCAGGTCGCCACCCAGAACTTCGGCGAGCTTCTCCGCCAGCGCAATATTGTCCTTGCTCTTGATGCCGCGGCCGACTGCAACGATCACCTCTGCTTTGCTTAGATCGACTGCCTGCTTTACTTCCTGGAAGGGCGCTTCGGCTTTCATGCGGACTTCCCCAACATCAACTGGCATTTCCTCTATCGCCGCACCGCTTCCCTTCACCGCCTGATCACCACGGAAAGCGCCCGCTTGAAAAGTGACGAACAAGGGCGCCTCGGTGTCGGAAGAGACATCGGCGTCGAGCTTGCCCAGGAAGATCCGACGCGTGAATGTGACTTTGCCGCCGTCGACGTTCATGCGAATGCAATCGCTGATCATTCCTTTGCCAAAACGTGCGGCCAGCTTGGGAGCAAAGTCACGCACCAAATACGTGTGCGACATGATCACATATTGCGGATCAGCGGCGCGCACGACGTGCTCAAACGCCGCGGCGTAGGCGTCAGGTGTGTAATCGGCGAGCTTTGGATCATCGACATAAACCAATTTTGCGAGTTCGTAGCCCGCGATATCCTGGGCAAGTGACTGTATCCCTGAGCCCAACAGAACTGCGGACACGCTTTGGCTGGTTTCACTGGCGAGCCTTTGTCCGGCCGCGATAGCTTCCAGGGAAATCTTATTCAGCGTCCCTGCCTTGTTTTCGATGAAAACTAGAATGCCGTTGCTCATAAGTATGTGTAGTCCAACACCTGCCGTCTGTGTCTCTAACCTCAGTCGCGATTAAGCTCCCTTAAAGCATTAACAAACTTATCGTTGTTCAGGAACCGCTCGAACGAGGAGTCAGTCCGGGGGTCGGGCATCGGCTCACCCTTGATCATGTTTTCCTTGTATTCAAAAGCCTGCTTGAGAGAGACGATTGCCTTGTCCACATCGTTCATCTCGGCATAGGTGCAGGCCATGTTGTAGTGGAACATTGGATACTTTGGATCTTTGGAGAGCCCGTACTCGAAAGTCTCTTTGGCCTTCTTCAAGTCACCCGATATGCCGTAAGCCATGCCAAGATTATCAACGAGCACCCGCCACAGAGTCTTATCGAGCGTGGGCTTTTCTTTTTCGAGATCAACTGCCTTTTGATAGGGAGGAATGGCCCTCTTGAAATCGTGATCGAGATAGAAGGCGCTTCCCTGCCGCAGGTATTCCATTGTTTCGGGATTAGCTTTCTGCTCAGATTGTTCCTGAGCCGCGGCCATGCTCAAGCAAGCAGCAGTCGCCGCCAATACACAGGCAATCCGTCCTAAATTCAGGTGCAACATTCTTAGATCACCCGCGCCTCGGTCCGCAGTTTCTCTGCCAACTCAACCGCGCCTTTCCTGGCGTCACCGCCGCCGAGGAACTGCGTCTGCTTCGACTTCTGCGGCAGATAAATCTTTTCAATTCGCTGATGTGAGGGGCGGCTCGCAATCTCAGCATTGGGCATGACTTCCCTAATCTCTTTTTTCTTGGCGGCCATGATGCCTTTCAGGGTCGCATAGCGAATCTGGCTGATACCTGACTGAATCGTCAGCAGCGCCGGCGTCGGCATCGTATACCACTGATACCAACCGCTCTCAAGTTCGCGTTTGACGCGCAACTCAGCGCCGGTTGCATCAATCTCGATGACGATGGTCGCGTGCGGCAAGCCGAGGATCTCGGCGAGGATTACGCCCGTCTGGCCGTAACCGTAGTCGTCCGATTGCAGGCCGGTCATGATCAAGTCAGCCTGCTCTTCGCGAACCGCTTCAGCCAGAACACTGGCAGCCGCGAAAGGTGAAAGATGCGTGACACTGTCGCCGAGGACATGGATCGCGCGATCAGCGCCACGGGACAGCGCGTCTTTGATCACGCTCTTTGCCCGTTGCGGGCCCATCGAGCAGACGACAACTTCGCCGCCGACTTTCTCTTTGATGCGCAGGGCTTCTTCCAGGGCGTAGCCGTCCGACTCGCTAACTTCAAACGAGAGATCGGCTTCTTCAATCCAGGTGGAATCTTTATTGATTCGCAGAATCGCGTCTTTGTTCGCGACCTGTTTCATGAGGACAAGGATTTTCATAGTTAAGCAGCGGTCCCGAATCTTTTAACTTCGTGCTTCGTTCTTTGACCTCTCAGTAAGCTTGAATTCAAAGCTCAGCGTACCAAGTACAAAGAACAAAGTTCATTCTTACTCTTCGTATCTCTTGAATAACAAGGCCGCGTTGGTGCCGCCAAACCCGAAACTGTTCGAGAGCGCATACTGCACGTGCGCTTCACGAGCCTTGTTCGGGACATAGTCGAGATCGCATTCCGGATCGGGTGTGACGTAGTTGATCGTCGGTAAGATTATGTTGCGGTGAATTGTAAGCACTGAAAAGACCCCCTCGACTCCACCCGCTGCGCCCAGCAAATGCCCAGTCATCGATTTCGTCGAACTTATGGCGACCTTATAAGCGTGCTCTCCGAAGGTCTTCTTGATGGCCATCGATTCAAACTTGTCGTTGTAGGGCGTCGAGGTTCCGTGGGCATTGATGTAGCCGACCTCTTCAGGTTGTACCCCGGCATCGCCGAGGGCCTTTTGCATCACCCTGACCGCGCCGGATCCACTGGCGTCAGGCATCGTAATGTGAAAGGCGTCGCCACTCATGCCATAGCCCACGACCTCAGCATATATCTGGGCCCCACGCCGACGCGCGAATTCCAACTCTTCGAGAATCATGATGCCGGCTCCTTCGCCGATGACAAATCCGTCGCGGGTCAAGTCAAACGGTCTGGAGGCATGCACCGGATCGTCATTGCGTGTCGAAAGCGCGCGCAAGGCAGCAAAGCCGGCAACGCTCATCGGCGTAATGGCCGACTCGGCGCCGCCGCAAATCATCGCATCGGCGTCGCCCCGCTGAATGATTTTGAAGCTGTCGCCAATGGCGTGCGCGCCCGCCGAGCACGCTGTGGCCGTGGCCGAATTCGGGCCCTTGGCATTGTGCCGGATTGAAACCTGGCCGGAAGCAAGGTTTACGATTGCCGATGGAATGAAGAAAGGCGAGACGCGGCTCGGGCCGTCTTTGAGCAGCTTTTCATGCTCCCGCTCGATGGCCCAAAAATCCCCAATACCGCTGCTGATATAGGTGCCGACGTTTTCCGAAATCTCGTCGGTTATTTTTAGTCCGCTGCCCTTGACCGCTTCATCTGCAGCGGCAATCGCATAGTGGATAAAGGCACCCATCTTGCGGGCTTCCTTCTTCTCTATGTAATCGAGCGGATTGAAATTCTTTACTTCGCAGGCGAACCTGGCGGCAAACCTGGCAGCGTCAAATTTCTTGATGTAATCCGCGCCACTTTGGCCTTCCAAAAGCGCGGTCCAGGTAGTCTCGAGGGTGTTGCCTACAGGGGTAACCAGACCGAGACCGGTGACGACGACGCGACGATTCAAAGTCAGGACTCCTTCCGTGATCAGCTTAACAAGTGGCTGACGAGCCTGGGCGATTTACCCCGGCCGTCATCACTCCCGATCACTTAGCCTTGTGCTGATCGATATAGGTGTACGCGTCCCGCACGCTTTGAATTTTTTCCGCATCCTCGTCCGGAATTTCGATGCCGAACTCTTCCTCGAAACGCATCACGAGTTCAACCGTATCGAGTGAGTCCGCGCCGAGGTCATCGATGAAGCGGGCGTTGGGCGTAACTTCATTTTCGTCTACGCCAAGCTCGTCCACGATAATCTGTTTTACTTTTTGCTCAATCTCTGGATCGGGCATTCTTTTTTGCTCCTCTTTTGTAATGTCCGACAAACTTCAGTTTGCCGACGTTAGTTATGGCACAGATTTCTGTCTGTGATTTTGTACGTCAGGCACAGATCGCAGTCTGTGCCATCTCATCAAATCTGTGTCTGCCGGACGATTCGTAACCGGCCTTTACCCTGCAATCACTTCACTGGTAGCGCACAGACTAGCTCTATCCTCAACATTGACGCAACGCAGGCTGCGATCAATCTGGCGCACCAACCCACTTAAAACTTTTCCGGGTCCAATCTCAACCAAGGTTTGTACACCCTGACTAATCAAAAATTCAACTGACTCAAGCCAGCGAACCGGCTGTGACACCTGACGAACCAGCGCGTTGCGCGCTTCAGCACCGAAGTTGACGGCCTCAGCGTCAACGTTCGTTACCAGGGGTGTCGCGAGATTTTCAAACGCAACCGCGTCCAAATCGGACTGCAGGCGTTTCTGAGCCGGCAGCATCAAAGCGCAATGAAAAGGCGCGCTTACGTTCAATTTCACCGCTCGCTTGGCGCCGCGTTCCTTCAAAAGTTCAATCGCCCGATCAACTGCCGCGCTGTCGCCGGCGATAACGATCTGGCCGGGTGAGTTGATATTTGCCGCGCTGCACACCTGACCCGCGGCGGCCTCTTCACAAGCGTTCTTCACCAGATCGAGACTCGCGCCCAGGATGGCAGCCATTGCGCCCGCGCCTACCGGCACCGCCTCTTGCATGTAACGTCCGCGCGCGCGCACTGTTCTTACCGCGTCACCCAACGAAAGCGCGCCCGTGGCCACCAACGCCGAATACTCGCCCAGACTATGACCAGCAACAAAGTCTGGCCGGGGAAAGCCCTCCGCTTCCAAAGCTCGCAGCGCCGCGATCGAAACGGCCAGAATGGCCGGCTGCGTATTCTCAGTCAACTGCAACTGATCCGCCGGGCCATTGAAACATAAATCGGAAAGCGCAAAGCCCAGGGCTGTGTCCGCTTCTTCAAAGACCTGTCTGGCGGCTGGAAAGTTATCAGCCAAGTCCTTTCCCATGCCCGCATGCTGCGAGCCCTGACCGGGAAAAATGAAAGCGATTGCCGATTGCCGATTGCCAATTGCCAATTTGAAATCTCTTATCTCGAGGGTAGCGAACGACCAAGCCTAAACATCAATCGGCAAGCGGAAATTGGCAATCGCCAATTGCTTCACCAGCGCATTACAACGCCGCCCCAGGTAACCCCGCCGCCAAAGGAAGTCATCAGGATCAGATCGCCTTGCTGCACGCGCCCTGACTCTACGCACTCGTCCAATCCAATCGGAATCGACGCGGACGAGGTATTGCCATGCATCGCGATGTTCGAATATACCCTGCCACTATCGACGTCCAGCTTGCTGGCGACTGCGTCCGTGATGCGTTGATTAGCCTGATGTGGAATGAACAACTTTACGTCTTCGGTAGTCAAACCCGCCTGCTCTAGAACCTCGCGCGAAATGTCAGTCATGGATCGCACGGCTACCTTGAACAGCTCATTCCCCTTCATTTTGAAGAAATGATCTCCGCGGGCGATTGTCTCGGCGCTAAAGCCGCCCTTGGTGCCACCGCCGGGGGCATACAATTGGTCTTCGTAGCGACCGTCAGATCGAATTTTGGCTGCCAGGATTCCCCGTCCGCTTTCCACTGCGCCCAGAACGGCTGCGCCTGCGCCGTCACCAAACAGAACGCATGTCGAGCGGTCCGTGTAATCAACGTAACGCGTCAGAATCTCAGCCCCGATCACCAGCGCATACTTTGATTGCCCGCCGCGAATCATGGCATCCGCCAGCGACAAGCCATAGAGAAACCCGGAACAGGCAGCGACAATATCCATCGCCGCAGCCTTATCGGCTCCCAATTCGGCCTGTATCAGACAACCGGTTGAGGGCAGGATTTGATCGGGCGTAACCGTGGCGCAAAGTATCAGATCGATCTCCGATGGATCGAGGCCGGCGCGGGCGATCGCGTCGCGCGATGCTTTCACGGCAAACTGCGAAGTATATTCCTGGGGGCCGGCTTTCCGCCGTTGCTTGATCCCGGTCCGCGTCGTGATCCACTCGTCCGTGGTATCGACGATCCCTTCCAGATCGGCATTCGTCAAAATGCCTTCCGGATAGGAGTGACCCGTGCCAAGAATGCCCGAATTAATTTTCGACATTCAAAAATCTCGTCAGGAAATGCCGTCCTGGAAGAGCAGAACGGAACATGCCGCGCGCTACTTAAGAGCGGCGCTCAAAACGGCCTGCTAAGTAGCTATCAGGCGGCCTGTTCGATATGAACTATTTCGCGGCCTTTGTAGTAGCCGCATTTAGGGCAGACCCGGTGCTGCATGCGTGGTTCCTGACAATTTGGACAGGCGACGGTTTGCGGTATGCGCAGCGCATCGTGTGCCCGACGCTTGCCGCGACGCGATTTTGAATGACGACGTTTTGGATTCGGCATGATTACTCCACAATCTTAGTTTTAGATCTCACTTCAATCTCATGGTTCGGATTTCAAATCTAAAATCTCAAATTTCAGATTTTAATTTCCTCTTCCGTACTTTGTGCTTTGACCTTTGTACTTCGGAAACCCTGGCATTGCGACCCACGGTCAAAGTACAAAGCTCAAAGAACCCAGTCCCAAGCTTACATTTGCAGATCCTTCAATGTCTGCCAGCGTAAGTCGACCTCATTAGTCTCGCAGTCGCAACTGCTCAGATTTCTATCAATTCCACACTTCGGACATAGACCTTTGCAATCCTCGCGACACAACACACTAGCAGGTACGGCCAGAAGAAGCTCTTCGCGAACCAGCTCGTCGAGTTCGATTCCTTCACCATCAAAGACCGCGACGTTCAAATCTTCCGCCTGCAACTCGTGCTGTTCTTCGGCGGCCCAACTGACCGCGCGAACAAATCTTTCGTTGAATTCCGTGCTCAGCGGAAGTTCCACGGGCTTCAAGCAACGACCGCACACAACCTCGAGTTTCGTGTGCAGTTGGCCTCGCAGTTCAGCTTCTCTGCCGACCCGGCTGACTCGGCCGCGCACCTCCGCCGGCTCAATCAGCCTGACGTCCGCGTCCTCCAACGGCAGCTGGTTAACTTCGTAAACCTCGGCAAACTTGCCGCCTTCGTCGTCCAGCTTGTCTAACTCAATTCGCATAACAAAGCCCTCCGGTTCATACAGACTGCGCCAGGAGGCAGAGTGCAAAGTCGCTAATTATAGCGGGCGGGCGGCCACTTTCAAAATGCACTCGGCCCTTTCACTGCGCTTCAACCGCCGGTGCTGGCCTTTCCCTTGGCTTTCCGTGTCTTCTTTGGCGCCTTCTTCGGGGGCGGGGCTTCAGGGGATTTTTCGTCCAGCCTGGCAGATTCGGCGCGCCAAAGTGATTCGAGGCGCTTCTTATCCAACGTACCGCTCTCGTCAAGGACTTCGATCAGGCTTTTTACCAGAGCATGATTTGAATAAGCCGTTTCCGACTGTCTCAACAAGAGGTTCAATCCCTGCTCCAGCCGTTCAGCCAAACGCGCCATCGTGTTCTCTAAGATCGTCAAACGCTCGAGCAGATGATCTTCGTTGGGAGTTGTGTCCGATGGACCAACGCGGACCGAAGGAGGTTCCACGACCAGCATCAGTTTCGTACCGCAACGCTGGCAGAACTCCTGCCCGAGCGAATTCGCGGCACGACACTTCTGGCAAAAATGAAGAATTGCGCGATGCTGCATCGTACTTGTACCCGTTTACAGTCGGGCTACTGCCCGACTTGCTCGCGAACTTCAGTATTCGTAAAACCCGCGTCCGCTCTTCTTTCCTAACCAACCCGCGGCGACATATCGCTTCAGCAAGGGGCATGGCCGGTACTTTGAATCACCAAATCCATCATGTAACACGTTCATGATCGCAAGGCAAACGTCGAGGCCGATGAAGTCAGCGAGCGCGAGCGGCCCCATTGGATGATTCATGCCCAGCTTCATAATGCCGTCGATGCTTTCACGCGCTGCGACCCCCTCATACAGCGCGAAGATCGCCTCGTTAATCATGGGCATCAGCACGCGATTTGAAACAAAACCCGGAGAGTCCTGACACGCGAGCGGAATTTTACCGAACCGCTCTGTTAGCGCACGCACCTCTTCGTAAGTCTGATCCGAAGTCGCCGCCCCGCGAATAATTTCGACCAGCTTCATCACCGGCACCGGATTCATGAAGTGCATTCCGATCACTCTGTCGGCGCGCTGCGTGACCGCAGCAAGTGTGGTGATCGAAATCGACGAAGTATTGGAAGCGAGGATCGCATCCGGTTTGGCAGCCTCATCGAGTGACTCAAAAATTTCAGTCTTGACAGCGAGATCTTCCGTGGCCGCTTCGACGATGATGAAAGCGTCTCCGAGGTCGCCGAGGTCGGTCGTCGTCTTAATTCGCGCAGTGATCGCGCTCATTTCGTCCAGGCTCAAACGGTCCTTGTCTACATCGCGCTGCAGGCTTTTATCAATAGTCTTCATGCCGCGGGCGAGGAACTCCTCGGCCACGTCCCGTATAACGACATTGAAACCGGCACGCGCTGCCACCTGAGCAATGCCCGCGCCCATGGTTCCCGATCCAACGACTCCGAATATTTCACTCATAAATGTGTGGCACAGACTTCAGTCTGTGATTGCTCTTCGCAGCACCGGGCAAGCGACCTTCGACGCGTGGCGTTGAAGGAACTAATCAGAGGCATCACTTCAAGCGATCAGCCCAATTCATCAATGGCTGCGCACCTTTGAGAGCCGCCTGCAACTCACCCTCGCTGTGCTGAGGTGCTCTGCCGCCATAAAGCCTTGTTCCGCCTTCACTGCGAAAAAACTTGATCGTATAAATCCCCAGCGCGGTGCCGACCGGAATATTGATTAACGAAATCACTGCCAGACAAAGACCGAGCGCCTTAGCCCAACCTCTCTTTTTCTTCAAACCATAGCCGACGGCCAGCGGCATTAAACCCACTACAAAGAGAAGAACAATGAAAGTCAAAACGCCCAACGCGATCCAAAACGTGCTGATCGAATTCAATGCCGGACTCGCCAATCCCACCACCACCACCAGCAGCAAGAGCCCTGCGAGCGTTAGCCCATGCATTGCGCCATAGATGAAATGCAGCGTGGCAAGGGTCTTGTTGTGCTCTTCCGCGGTCATAAATCCAGTCGCCATCATTCATCGCCAGTCGGGGGGCGATGCCGGAGGCGTGTATGTCTCTTTCCCCTGCATCTGATTCACCGCATTCCAATTTGCCGGCGGGGAGGGTGGCAAAGCCTGCCGCAGGTTGTCATAGAGAAGCTTGCCGGGAGTGCTAAACAGAAACCAGAAAGTGTAAATCGAGACAGCCGTACCGAATGGAATTCTTAAAGCTGACAAAACGGCAGCCACGATTCCGGCGGTCTTTGCCCAGGGCTTGCGCTTCAAAAATGCGTAACCAGCGACGAACGATGGGATGGCGAGGAGCAGATTGATTATGACAACAAGCGCTACGATCACTGCGATGAACGGCGCCGGCGGGACATTGCTCCCGCGACCGTTTAGAGTACTTAGTCCCATCATGACAAAAATGAAAACACCCGTGACCAGCATTATGAGAATGTGCAGCACGCCATAAACGACGTGCGCTATTCCCAGGTACCTGTTGTGTTCTTCGGGAGTCATCATCCTAAGGCGACTCGCCTAACGCTCCACCGCCATCGCCACCGCATTTCCACCGCCCAGACAAAGCGCCGCAATGCCACGATGGGCATCACGCCGCTTCATCTCGTAAAGCATCGTCGTCAGAATTCTCGACCCGGACTGTCCAATTGCGTGGCCCAGAGCCACCGCGCCGCCGTTGACGTTCAGCTTCTCTGGATCGAGATCAAGTTCGCGCGTAATAGCCACGGCCTGGACCGCAAAAGCTTCATTCAATTCGATCAGATCGACATCACTCAATGACCAGCCGGTCTTCCGCAAAAGTTTTTTAATCGCTTCGACCGGCGCCATCATCACCAGCTTTGGTTCGGTACCCGATGTGGCTTGCCCTACGATTCTCGCCATCGGCTCGATGCCGAGAGACTGAGCGCGCTCAACTGAAGTAACGACTACGGCGGACGCTCCATCATTCACGCCCGGCGCGTTTCCCGCGGTCACCGTGCCGCCTTCTTTGAACGCCGGCTTTAATTTCCCCAGAGACTCCAGCGAAGTATCTTCGCGCACGGGTTCGTCCGTATCGAAGATGATCGGCGGACCCTTTCTTTGCTTGATCTCGATGGGTACGATTTCGTCTCTGAACTTTCCTGACTTAATCGCTGCGCTCGCCTTGCGATGAGAGTTGAGGGCGTACTCGTCCTGCTCTTCCCGCGACACTTGGAAGCGTTCAGAAACGACTTCACCGGTGCAGCCCATATGCTGGTCGTCAAATGCGCACCACAGCCCGTCATTAATAACCGTATCGACCAGCGTGCCGTTGCCGAGGCGATAACCTTCGCGCGCCTTCGGCAGCAGGTAAGGCGCGTTCGACATGGATTCCATGCCCCCGGCGACCACGATTTCCGTGTCGCCCAGTTGCACTCCCTGCGCCGCCATCATAATCGCTTTCAAGCCTGAGCCGCAGACCTTATTAACGGTCACGGCCGATACGGTATTCGGGAGTCCACCGTGCAGCGCCGCCTGTCGCGCCGGGTTTTGCCCGAGCCCCGCCTGGATGACGCATCCCATGATCACTTCATCGACAGCTTCAGGGCTGACACCGGCGCGCTTGACCGCTTCGCGCACGACTATGGCGCCCAGCTCCGTTGCTTTGAAACTCTTGAGCGCGCCGAGAAACTTTCCAACCGGCGTCCGCACGGCGCTAATGATTACGGCTTCTTTGATCTCTGACATTTTAATTCACTACTCGCTTGATAAGATGATTTAGCATGACTGCTAATTCTAAAGAGTGTCAAGGAAGGCGAAACGTCAGAAGCCCGACCGTCAGAGAGGGCTAGTGGCCCTTGTCACGCGCGGGCTTCTGACATTATCAACGATCATATCCGACGAGCAGCAGACGTTCCCGTCGTGGATTCCGAATCATATTCAAACTCAAGCCACCGTGCATGAACGTTTCTGCCTGTCCAATGATCCTCAAGCTGGGTTCCTGGATGATGAGGCTCGCGTACTCACTCTCCCGAATAATCGCAACTGATTTCGCGTCGCTCTTTAGTGCGGACAGCAATTTCTCGTTTCCGTTATCGCCAATCATCCGCTCAACACTATGAGGAGCAGGCAGGTCGAAGGCGA
>JAWVEM010000160.1:0-5028 GCA_033856735.1 Blastocatellia bacterium | reverse complement strand
CAGGGTGGAGCGAAGGCCTATTTCCACGGCGGGTTATCGCCCCAGGAATTGCTAATTCCCGTGATGATGCTGACACCCGCGAAACACGCTCCGTCTACGGCGACCGCTGAGATGGAGTGGACGCTTGTGCCAGGAAGCAAGAAGATTAGCACCCGTTTTTTTTCCGCGCAGATCATTGGAAAGTCCAAAACACTCCTTCACGTTGCGCCGCAAAAGGTCAGGATCGAAGTGAGAATGAAAAGTGTGCTTCTTTCCGTTCCGGTCAGTTCTTCTTACGGCTTCGAGGAAGCAACGGGGATGTTCAACTTAGAGTCGCCGAAGACGATCCGTACACCCTCGATCCGAATACGGTAACGTTGATGGTCACGGAGCCTCAACAGCAGCAAAACCTCGATCTCGGATTCACCACATTGATACGCAATCTCTTGGGAAGTTCAATTGCGGTAGCCCGAACAAAACCTTCCAATGCGCCCGAGACGGTTGCACCCGCGACACCGGCGAAGATCGGTTCTTCATTAAGAACGCCCGAAACCAAAGTGAATGATCCCTTTTCGTTGATGAACGGGATTGCCTCCTGAACCAGACTGATCTGGCCCATGAGCTTGCTTCCCAACGAGAACTGCCACTTTTCAGCGGTGAGTTCCGAAAGCGGAGCAAATGCGACTTCACCTGCTGCAATGGCCACGGCATCAAACGAGCCGACGGCTTGATAAAGCTTCCTGACACTTTCGCGGTTCTCGATCTCGACTCGGAAATCGCCCGATTTGCGCCCGACCTTGACTATCTCATGGCCAGCACCCGCCAATGCCTTTTGAACCAGTTCGCCGATCTTTCCGTTTGCGCCAATCAAAATAATTTTCATAAAAACTCCATTCTCGTTTCTGATCTCAGGATTATTTATTCACTTTCAATTTAGGGGGCCAATCCGCCAGTTGTCGCGTTCCTCGCCTCGCCCGACGCTCGCTGGGTTCTTGGGCAAGTGCTCGACACTACTCTCCGGCTTCGATAGACAAATCACCTCCGATGCCAGTGACGCGAAGGCCGGAGGCTTTGATCTCTTCTGCTGACGTGGCATTCCGGGTTGCAAGTGAGACAGAAGCGCCTACTGCCAGGAGACGCGCTCCTATGATTCCATCCAGTGCTCCCGCGCCAACAATCAGTGTTTTCATGAATCCTCCACACGATCTTTCCATCGTTACCCCGAGCATGTATGTCGCGGGCTTTGAGTTTGATGACACGCCCTAATGGGTGTCGAGCCACTTCCGAATATTCGAGACGGTATCCTCGTAGAACGTCTTGTAAAGACCATGCGATACGTAGCCGATATGGGGCGTTGCCAGTACGTTGTCCAGCGTGCGGAAGGGGTGAGACGGAGGCAGCGGCTCAATGTCGAATGCGTCGATCGCCGCGCCGGCGATTTGCTTGTTCTCCAACACGCTGATCAAAGCGTGCTCTTCGACGATCGGTCCGCGCGACGCATTGATCAGCCAGGCCGTTGGCTTCATTCTCTCCAACTCCGCAGCCCCTACCAGGCCGCGCGTTCGACTGCTCAACACCAAATGGATCGTCAGGATGTCGGCCCGCTCGAACAGTTGGTCCTTGGAAACCAGGACTGCACCCGCGGCTTGGGCGGCCTCGGGCGTCATGTTCTGGCTCCAGGCAATCAGCTTCATTCCAAAAGCGCTCCCGACACGCGCGACCTGTGATCCAACCCGCCCAAGCCCCAGAACGCCCAGGGTCTTTCCACGGAGATCCGTGCCCACTGTTTGCTGCCAGCCGCCGGATCGGACGGAGTTGCTCTCCGTCACGATGTGTCGCGCGGAGGCCAGGATCAGCGCCCAGGTAAATTCGATCGCTGGGTCCGACCTATATCCCGTGTGAACCACTGCGATCCCACGATCGCCCGCGGCCTCGATATCGATGGACGAGTTTCCAGGTCCCGTCGAGGCAATGAGTTTGAGATTGGGAAGGCGCTCAATGACGTTGCGTGGCAGCGGGGTCCGCTCGCGCATGACACAAACGACATCAAAAGGCAGCAACCGCTCAATCACGGCGTCCGGATCGGCAAGGTGGTCCTGAAACACGGTGATGTCCGCTCGATCGCGGAGCACCGCCCAATCGGCGCTCTCAAGCCCCGCATTTTGGTAATCGTCCAGAACAGCGATCTTGTACTTCTTCATTGGCATCCATCCCGCGGTGATTGATTCGAGCCTGCGCGTCCCGCCACGAAAGCTCGGTCTACCAAGTCGTCAGCTTACTTGTCAGGGCTTAACATTGGCCTTCGCGCCCCGTTCGATTGCCAAGAAAAGATCGGCGGAGGGGAATCTTTCCTTCATGGTATTAATAAGGCTATCGGGATCTTTGGCTCTTTTGAGTTCTTCTTCAAAAACTAATAAATACTTTTCGGTAAAATCTACGGCAGTAGTCGCATCAAGGGGAGCGCCAACCTTGCTATGTCCCGGGATAACAACCGAGGGTTTCAATTCTCTGATTTTATTTAATGAGTTCAACCATTTCTCTCTCGCTTTAGTGTCCGTTTCTGCGGTGTAAACGTGCATGTTATTGAACAAGACATCGCCCGTAATGAGAATTCTCTGTCCAGGAATCCAAAGCATCGTGTTTTCATCGGTGTCGCCTTGGATGTTTTTAAGGACCTCTATTTTTGAGCTCTCAAATTTAATAAAGTTGCCGTCGAATTTTTCGATAGCAACAACTTGCGAGGTTGCACCAGGGCCCAGGATCGTTTTCCATTTATCTATTTTCTCTCGATAGACCTTGTTGATTCGATCTACCACCGCAGAATTCGCAATAATCCGCACTCTCGGGTAGGCCTCTCTAAAAACCTCCAAACCAAGAAAATGATCGGCGTGCTGATGGGTAATATAGATAAGAGACAGTGGCTTTTTGGTCTCTTTGATTTCCTGCAGTACTCTTTCAGCATTAGTTTTTGTTAACTGCGCATCGACCAACATCACTTCATGTGTTCCCTCGATAATGACGGAGTTAGTCCAAAACTGATCGTCGGAGGAGGTGAACACCTTGATTGAAAAATCGTGCTGACCACCCGCAAATGCAGATGGAGATGAGACTAGAAATAGGAGACTGGTCACCGCTGAACAAACAGCGAGAACTCTCACAAATCTAAATCGTAACCTTCCATGACAACTCTCTTTTTTTGCCGGCTCCATAAATTCTCCTATCTTGATTTCACCCATGATGGTTACTATTTGTCGTCCCATTGATCGGTAAATACCACCGGCACCCAGATGTACCCATTCCCCTCCTTACGCAAGGTACCCAGGGCAGGAAATGACATATGCGGCCCCGCGATCAAGACATGCTCGCGCGCAAGCCTAGGCAGTAATTGAAGCCGCGTCGCCGCTGCCGCATTCTGGTCGATGTCGAAAATCGCGGTGACCTCGGGATGCTGCAGCTGGACGCGCTGTGCATGGATGATGTCACCCCAAAACAGGATTTTTTGTCCCCTTGACGAAAATTCATAGCCGGTATGTCCCGGGGTATGACCAGGTAGCGGGACGAGTTGCATGCCGTCGACGATTCGCTCGGAGCCGGTAAACGTGTGCCACTTGCCGGCCTTGATGTACGGTGCCGCGATGGCTTGCGCACTCCGGAAAAACGGTTGCGCATCCTTCGGCGCCTTAGCAGCGATTTCCGGCGACAACCAAAAGTCGCTTTCGGCTTTCGCGACGTAAACATCGGCATTTGAAAAGACGCGCTTTCCGTCCTGAGTGGTCAGGCCGCCGACGTGATCGGAATGGAGGTGCGTGACCAAAACGAGGGCGACTTCTTCCGGCGTGTAGCCCGCGCTGCGGAGGCTCCCCAGCAAGCGCCCGAGTACTCCTCCACCCCACCAGGTGCCGGCACCCGCATCGACGAGGATCAGTTGCTTGCCAGTGTTGACCAGGAAGCCCTCATCAGAAACATCCAGCAGACGCGGATCTTCGTGCAATGCCTCTGCAACACCATCCATCGTCGCTTTCGTTCCGTTCAGCCAGTGCGGATCGAATACGGCGTGACCATCGAACAGGGCCGTCACTTCGAGGTCACCGACTTTTTGTCGGTAGAAGCCTGGGACCTGATCATGATGCTGCGGTGCTTGAGTCAGAGCTGCGTTCGGAGCGGCGACAAAGCTGGCTAGCGCTACCAGGAGACCGGCGGCGAAGCGCAGCGCATTTCTCTTGAGCACGTTTCTACTCCTAACAACAAGTTTGTTCTTCATAAGACCTCCTTCTCGATCCTTAACGTCATTTTCGTTTTGGTCTAATTGAACGAGTGCACGCTGAGTGCCACGTGGAATTCCCCTGAATCACAGGCCTTTACGCTTTAACTCCGGGCTGCTTTTTCGGCGTTTGCTGAAACTTCGGCTTGCAAATCGTCGGAAGCCGGTTCGCGTTTGATTGGAGCAATCCGTTTGCGGCCGAAGAGGGCAAGTCAAACTCTGAGCGAACTGCTATTTGTTGGTCGAGATGGATTTCAGCGAGCTAAGGAGAAAAATTATGGTGTTGTTTTGCAGATGATCGCTAACCCTTGAGTCCCAACTCAGCTCAGCGAAACGTCGCTTATCACTATCAGCACTGCGGTCGGACCATGGATAACGGGGCCGTCGGTTCGGCGTTTGACCACGCGGCGGAAAGTTGGGACAACGATGTCGTCGAATGTGACATGGTCAAAACAATAGTGAGAGGCCACGCCGCCTGCCACGTCAGTGGCGTAGTCATGCCTCTGAAGAAGGCCTTTGTCATTGAAATAAAATGTCTGGTGAGCGGAGTGGGTGGGAATCTCAGGTGGGAAGATTACGCTGAGCGGTCGCCAAGTTTCACCATCCTCCTTATGAGGCTCAATCTCTTCGACCGCTACGCCAGGCTGAGCCAGTAGGAACGGAGCCGTGAAGTAATTCCAGAATGCGTAGCCAGCGAAGTAGAGTTCCTGGAGTTCGTTCCACTTCGTCGTGAGCACGGCACCGGTGAATGAGTCTCGGGGATTCTTGAGTTCGCTGAGAAGTTTATG
>JAWVEM010000159.1:0-8857 GCA_033856735.1 Blastocatellia bacterium | reverse complement strand
AGAATGCGAAAGACGAGATGATCCACCAGGGCCTCGATCGTTTGCGGCCGATGATAGAAGCCGGGGCTCGCCGGCAGAATCTGCGCGCCGGCCCGCGCCAACTTCAAAAGATTTTCCAGATGAATTGCATTGTAGGGCGACTCTCGCGGCACTACGACCAGCTTGCGGCCTTCCTTCAGCGTCACATCAGCGGCGCGATGAATCAGATTAGTGCCGGCCCCTGAAGCGATGGCCCCGAGAGTCCCCATCGAACATGGAACAATCAACATGCCCGCTTGCGGATGCGACCCCGAAGAAGGCGTCGCCGCCATGTTATCAAGCCGATGCCAGCGAATCAGCTTCGCTTCAGTTGGCAACCCAATCCACTCGTTGATTTTCTTCTCGTCGGCACTACGGAGATCAAAACCGAGCTCGACCATGGCCACCGTTTTCGCGGAATCCGAAACGATCAAGTTGATGCGTTCAACCACGCCACTCGCCGCCAGGTGGACCAGCGTGCGATGCGCGTAAATCGCGCCAGAGGCTCCGGTGATGGCGACTGTTAGTTCCACAACTGATTGATAACCGCGATGCTGATCTTACGTTCGCTGACTGTCATTCGCAAATAGCGAGTTAGGAGCGCGGGCTTCGATGTTAGAATCAGAAGTCGTTGTTCGACAAACTGCTCTCCACCTACGGGCCCCCTTGCATCGAAGGTGTTACCAACACGACCGTGATGAAAAAGTCACCAGCAAAGCGATCTCCGGCACGAAAGACTGAGGACCGCCGCAACCGCCGCACCAGGTTGAGTCGCTTCGCTCAAACGCTTCTGCGCGAATGGAAGAGATTGGATCTGCCGTCGGCCAACGCGAAAGCAGTGGTGGCCGTTTCGGGTGGCGCGGACTCAGTCGCATTACTGCTGGCGCTCGACGAACTCATCACATCTGAAAGACTAACAATTGACGCTTTGGTTGCTCATCTTAATCACCGTCTGCGAGGCAAGGCCGGCGACGCTGATGCGCGGTGGGTCGCTCTGTTGGCAAAGCGACTTGGACACAAAGCAGCAATCGGAAGTGTTGACGTGAAGCAGCGTGCGGCAAAGACAGAGGACAACCTGGAGCAAGCGGCCCGGCGTGCTCGTTATGAATTTCTGGAGAAGCATGCAAGAACCACGGGAGCGAAAATTGTCCTGACTGCGCACACGATGGATGATCAAGCCGAGACCGTCCTGTTGAATTTGTTACGCGGTAGTGGCGGCACGGGTCTCGGGGGCGTTGAG
Source organism: Blastocatellia bacterium (assembly GCA_033856735.1). Taxonomy (GTDB): domain Bacteria; phylum Acidobacteriota; class Blastocatellia; order Pyrinomonadales; family Pyrinomonadaceae; genus UBA11740. Next base: position 7,599 of record JAWVEM010000159.1, on the reverse strand, counting down.
CCGGTGCGGCTCCTCTCTGTTGGAAGCGAGATCCTACTGGCACGGCCGCTGCTCTCCTGGGCGCGACGACAGGACACGGAAAACTATTGCCGGCAGCAAGCGGTTGAATTTCGCTCTGACGCAATGAACTTAGATGAAACTTTCGCGCGCGTCCGCGTTCGTCGCCAACTCATCCCGCTGATGCAGACCTTCAATCCGAAGCTGGTGGCGGGTTTGGCACGTACAGCAGAACTATTGCGAGATGATAGCAGCGCCCTCGATCGAGGCGCCGAGAGGCTGCTTGAACTTTCTCTCGAAACGGACTTGGCGGCGGTCGATGGAAAGGGTGCCGGCAACGTTCTACGAATTGATCTGCTCAGCTTGGCGCCGCGAGCGTTGCGCCGTCGCGCTTTGCGGCTTTGGCTGGGGCGGTGTCGCGGCGATCTAAAAAGACTTGAGCTGGTGCATATCGTGGCCCTCGAAAGGCTCTTGCTCAACGAAGGCGGAGGACGCACGATTGAATTGCCCGGGGGCGGGAAAGTCACCCGAAAGCTCGGGCTGCTCAAATTCACCGGCTGATGACCTTTTGCCTGGGATTTGAACCTTACGTCATGGCAAGACGTATCAGGCCCGGGCCGTGACGTTGAGATCGCTGGGCTGAGACTTTGGGGCACCGGGATGACAAGCTTGGGCATCTCAAGAGGGCTGCTGATTGAGTTCGCCGGGGCATGGGAGAGAGGCACGAATCGGGCAAATGTGAACCGGCTCTTACAAGAACGGCCGATTTGAGGTATGATCGGCGCTGGAGGAAGTGAAACCTTTGAGTTCTACTGCAAGACAAATCATTTTTTGGCTGCTGATTATTGCGGGCGCGTTATTGATCTACAAGCTCGTCAATCCCAGCAGTAAGAACACCCAAAACATCGACCTGGTTCAGCTTGATCAGAAAATTCAGAGTGGCCAGCTGAAGCAGTTGACGATTGAACAGAACGAGGCTGTGGCTGTTGATCGCGATACGGGCATGGAGTACCGCGTCCAACTCACCAACGAGACGGCGAAAAACGATCTGCTTAAGGAGGCCAGAGAGCCCGGCCCCAATGCTAAGGCGCGCGTCGACAGAGTAGAAGACAAGGCGGGCAGTAGTTATCTGTGGCCCGCCCTCTATTACCTGCTGCCGTTTGTGCTTATCTTCGGTTTCTGGATTTTCATGTTGCGGCAAATGCAGTCAGGCGGCAACAAAGCGCTTTCCTTTGGTAAGTCGAGAGCGAAACTGCTCAGCAATCAGCAAAAGCGCGTGACCTTCAAGGACGTCGCCGGCGTTGAAGAAGCCAAGGAAGAGCTACAGGAGATTATTGAGTTTCTGAAAGAACCACAAAAGTTTCAGAAGCTCGGTGGCCGGATTCCCAAAGGCGTTTTGATGATGGGCCCGCCAGGAACGGGCAAGACCCTTCTGGCGCGCGCGATTGCCGGAGAAGCCAACGTACCGTTCTTCTCGATTTCGGGTTCGGACTTCGTCGAGATGTTTGTGGGCGTGGGCGCCTCTCGGGTGCGCGATCTTTTCGAGCAAGGCAAGAAGAACGCTCCCTGCATCATCTTTATCGATGAGATTGACGCCGTTGGACGCCATCGCGGCGCGGGCCTGGGCGGCGGCCATGATGAGCGCGAACAGACTCTGAATCAGTTGCTGGTTGAGATGGACGGCTTCGAATCGAACGACGGCGTGATCCTGATCGCCTCGACGAACCGACCGGACGTTTTGGATCCGGCGCTGCTTCGGCCCGGGCGATTCGATCGTCGCGTCGTTGTATCGCGGCCTGACGTGCGCGGACGGGAAGGCATTCTGAAAGTTCACACGCGCAAGATTCCGCTCGGTGAAGATGTTGATATCAGCGTGATCGCGCGTGGCACGCCCGGATTTACCGGCGCGGACCTGGCCAATCTGGTTAATGAAGCAGCGCTCAACGCGGCACGTTACAACAAGAAAGTTGTCTCAATGTCCGACTTTGAATTGGCCAAAGACAAAGTTCTGATGGGCGCCGAGCGCAAGAGCATGGTCATTTCAAACGAAGAGAAGCGCGTCACTGCTTATCACGAAGCGGGACACACTCTGGTCGGCTTGAAAGTACCTAACGCCGACCCCGTGCATAAGGTCACCATCATTCCGCGCGGCATGGCCCTGGGCGTGACTCAGCAGTTGCCGGAAGGCGACCGCCACAATTACACGCAGGAATACTTGTTGGGTCAGATTTCTATTCTGATGGGTGGACGCATCGCGGAAGAAACTTTCCTCGGCAGTATCACCACTGGGGCTTCCAACGACATCGAACGCGCGACCGAACTGGCGCGAGCGATGGTTTGCGAATACGGCATGTCCGAACTTGGGCCGCTGACCTTCGGCAAAAAAGAAGAGCAGATATTCCTGGGCCGCGAGATTGCCCAGCATCGCGACTATTCCGAAGAGACTTCGATTCGCATCGATTCGGAAGTGCGGAAGATTGTCACTGAACAATACGCGCGCGCGCGCCGCATCCTCGAAGAGAATCGCGACACGATGGTGCGATTGGCCGAGACTCTGCTGGAGCACGAGTCGCTCGACGGCGTGCAGATTCGCCGCATCGTAGCTGGTTTGACGATCGATGACGCTGAGTCGGTTTCGGCAGCTTCCGAAACGTCGCCCACAGTCAACGAACCGAATGCGCGACCGCTCAAGCCAATCCTGCCGCCGATTACCGGCAGCAATCCGGCGCCGGCATAGCGAAATCAAAAGGAAAAAGGGAAAAGGCGAGGGCTCCGGCTCTCGCTTTTTTCTTGGAAGGTGATACGTTTCACTCAGTGTAGCGAAACCCCGATGAAGCAGTCTTTACTTTTTCGCTTTTCCTTTTTACTTTTGCCTTCTAATGGAAACCGCGGACGTAGTCATCATCGGCAGCGGCATTGTCGGATCGAGTGTCGCTTACCATCTGGCGCAAGTTGGTTGTACTAATGTCCTCGTGATTGAGCGCGAGGCTCATCAGGGCAAAGGCTCGACCGGCAAGAGCATGGGCGGCGTGCGCGCACAGTTCGCGACCCCCGTAAACATCCAAATGTCGCGTTACTCGATAGACTTCTTCTCAAGGTTTGACGAAGTCGTGGGGCACCCGGCCGACTATCGCGCTCACGGTTATTTGTTTTGCGCCACGAATGAAAAGCATTTGGCTTACCTGAAAGCGAACCGTGAACGGCAGCACGCGCTGGGAGTAACCAATGTGGAATGGGTCACGCCGGCAGACATTGTCGCGATGGTGCCACAGTTGCGCGTTGATGATGTTCTGGGTGGCACGTTTTGCCCGACCGATGGCTTTGTCGATCCGCACAGCGTGATGATGGGATTTATGCTGAACGCGCGCGAACGCGGCGTGCGCCTGTGGCTGGACACGCGTGTCACTGGTATTGAAGCTGAGCCCCGGGTTACCGCGGGCGTTGACGCTGGGAGCGCGGACGTCCCGTCCGCATCAGCGAGCCGTAGCCTCGCTGAGAAGGATAAGTCGGGACTTGCCGGAATGGCAGAGCCTTTCCGCACATCGGGGCGGCAGAGCCGCATCGCGGGAGTTATGACCTCCCGTGGCTTTGTCTCAACCCGAGTCGTCGTGAATGCAGCCGGCCCGTGGGCCGCCGAGGTAGCAATGATGGCCGGCGCCGAGTTGCCCGTAGAACCTCTACGCCGTCAACTCGTCCCCACCGAACCGTTCGATCAATTGCCCAGGCGCTTTCCGATGGTAATCGACATGTCCACCGGCTTTCATTTCCGGCGCGAAGGGCGGGGCATTCTTCTGGCGTGGAACGATCCGGAAGAGACCTCTGGCTTCAAAACTGAATTCGATCCGACCTTCGTGGAAAAGATCTTAACGCACGCTGCTTCACGCGTGCCGTGTCTGGCCGAAGCCGAAGTGAATCCTCGCCGCGCCTGGGCCGGACTGTACGAGATGACTCCCGATCACCATGCAATCATCGGTCAATCTCCAAACGTCGCGGGCCTGTATTTTGTGAATGGCTTCAGCGGCCACGGCGTAATGCACTCGCCCGCCTCCGGGCGTATCACCGCGGATTTGATCCTGCAGGGACGCTCTGAACTCATAGACGCGCAGCAGCTCAGCGTCGAGCGCTTCGCCGAGGGTAGATTGTTGGAAGAGACCGCAATCCTTTAGCGTCAACAGAATTAGATGCTCTAATTTGTCGTGCGTTCCCCGAAGACAGCGTCGAGATAGCTTTAGCTATAGCAGATCCGTCTCCGGCTACTTTGCGGAATCGCCATACAAGAGCATCTGCGGCGAATCCTGGAGCGTGGCTTTGCCTTTCGGAAAAGTGATCTGCCAGACCCGATCGAAGACCTTGCCGTCCCATTTCGGAGGCTTCGAGATCCCCAGGGCCTTGGCGATGTCCGGGATCGTGCCGTGATGCCAGCAGACCAAGACGGTCTTGCCCGCAAACGCGGTTTCGTTGAGGATCGCGTTAGCCATTGTCTTGATGTCTGGGTCATCGTCGGCATAATCATCATCGATATGAATACCCAGGGCGGTCGCGAGCGGGGTAACTGTCTCGATTGGTCGATTGCTATCCTTCGATGTCTGCGTTGCGAAAAGGCAACTCGGCGTGGGGAAGCGGGGCGCATTTCCCTTTGTTGGAATCTGCCGATAAGCGCCGATAAACTCTTCGTCCTTATGGCTCAGCTTGCAACTGGATTGCGGTAACGCTGGGACGAACAACGCTGGTAAGCCGGCCGCGCGCGCGGACCCCTGTATCGACAGATGCCGCCCGCCGTCGTTGTCTTTCTTTGGATTGCCCACCTTCTCGCCGTGTCGAATAATTAGAACCTGAGCTGGTCGATTGTTTGAACTCACTTCTATCCTCCATTCATCATGATCGGGTTGAAAAGCATTTCTGTCCGCACCGGAACCTCGTGCTTCATTACTCATCCGCTGGAACTCGGGTACGCCCGCGCGGTCGCGGCGCGCTCACCGAGGTGAGCTGAACCACTATGTCTCACTTCCTACTTCTTCTCCGGAAACTTGAATCCGATATAAGTTCCCGAGCTAATCCCCATTAGCCCCAACAACGTCGCGCTGAACTCAGGCATGGTCAGATTGTTGTAAACGGCTGACATGAACATGATTCCGAGCACGATCGTCCAGGCGAAGATCTGAAAACGATGAAAGCTGTATCCACTGCTGTCCGAAAGAATATCCGCGATCAGACCGCGCGATACGCCGGCGGAGCCTAACGGCGTGGCGGCCGGTATCTGCTGATTGACCTGGGCCAACCGAGTACGAGCATCCTGTATTTGTTGATTGAGGCTATCCCGGTTAGACAGGTCTTCCGGCGTCAGCGCAGCTTTGGCGTTCAGAGAGTCGAGCTGAGTTTGCAGCGCCGGAATGCTCTGCTCGAGCGACTGCTTTTCGGCGGTTAGATCCCGTCGCTGATTTTCGTTCGTAGTTTCTTTACCGGAATCGATCAGGGCCTCGCCCAGCGCAGTGCCGGCGCTGATGCCCATCAGCCCCAGGAGTGAAGGCGTAATCGTATCGAGTGCGTCGGTTACCAACCAGATCACCAGGTACGATACATAAATTAGAAAGAACCAGAACGCCATCTGAGTGCGGCCAAGATTGTAAGGCCTGAGCTTGCCCGGGACTGGACAATCACCGGGCTCGCGAATGAGGTTAGTCGTGCGGGCCAACCAGACAAATAGTGCCAGCGTTACCAGCACCACGATCAACGCAACGACTCCGTAGAAAGGCGAAATCACAGTTAGCGGTATGCGGTTATTTTGATCGAACACACTGTCGAAAGGCGAATGGTTCTCAAGCCCGATACTAAAGGCCACGGGGCGCACGGTTCCCGGCGGTTCGCCGAGCAAGTCCACCCACGCATCCCTGTTTTCCGGCGTGATGTGAAGATGAAAATGGACATGGTTCTTTGAAACGTGAATTTCTTCGGGATAGTCTCCGCGAATCGCGCGCCCATTCAAATAAGGCACCAACTTTGAAACATCGTTCGTCTTCGCCCATTCCGCCAGGTTAACGATTTCAACCTGAATAACGTTGTCCAACTCCAGGTGCCCCTGGTAGCCGGTGACTTTGGGCTGTGCAGCCGGCGATGGGATGGGTGAAGGCGTCGACGCGGGCAATGGCGCACTTGTCGGTGAGGGAGAACTGACGGAGACCGTGGACTGTGGCGTTGCCTGTCCCTGGGTGATGCTGACACCGGCGACCGCGAGGAAGACGATCGTGAAAAGGAAAATCTGTAGAGCGGCAAGCTTTCGCCTCATAACGTTCTCCAACGGAAAATTGAAAGCCGAGTTGGAAAAGACTGGGCGAAAGCCGGCGACTTATGGAGAATGTGTAGCTCGAATCCAAGCGGCACGTCGAAAAACCCCCGAATTGAAGATTAGAACTGTAAGTCAGAAGCCTGGCTGCGGGTGACCCAAACACTGAGAAGCGGCGAAAGGCTATCCGATCTTTCCTCAGGCGTCAATACTTGTGCAACATCGTCAGCTAGACGCTGTAAGACTAACAATGGCCGACATCATCGGTGGCTGATTGCTATCTTCGAAGTGAGTGGGGTGACCCCCGCGACGACTCTGGCTTGCGCCTGAGCGCGAAGTGAGACAATATTTCTGGCCGCTAACGGCGGCGGCATAAAATCTAAAATCACGAGTGAGGTCTCATGGAACGCAGAATCACAAGCTGGTTTAGTCCCAATTTACAGATGGAGATGCCGCTGGTTGCCTACGGCCATGCGGGCCAGACACTTTTGATGTTGCCCACCGCGGCGGCGGATTATTTGGAGTACGAACGGTTTTATCTCGTGGAAGCCATCAAGCCGTTCATCGAACAGGGCCTCATCCGCGCTTATTCAATCAACAGCGTCAATCGCTACAGCCTGCTTAACGAGGAGATGCCGGCCAACCTGAAAGCCGAATTGTTGACGCGTTATGATCGCTACATCACCGACGAAGTACTGCCTCTGATTCGGAACGAAAACGGAGCCGAGGCGCGGCCGATTACGACGGGGGCCAGCCTGGGAGCGTTTCTGTCAGCGAACGAATACTTCAAGCATCCCGATTTATTTCGCGGCGTGATCGCGATGAGCGGCAGCTATGACATTCGCAATTTTCTCAACGGCCATTACGACGACAATGTCTTTTTCAATAACCCGGTCGATTACCTTTCGGGAATGAACGACGATCACTTCCTGCCGATCCTGCGCCAGGCTGATTCGATCTATATTCTTTCAGGGCAGGGCTCATACGAAGACCCGAAACGCAGTCAACAGCTCGCAGACATTCTGACTGCTAAAGGAATTCCGCACTCGCTCGAGTTGTGGGGCCAGGATGTGAATCACGACTGGCCTTGGTGGCGAAAGATGCTGCCGCACGTGTTGGGAAAGATCGTGGGTGGACAATGACGGTCGCGGCGTATTTTTCTCTCGAAGAATAGAAAGTCGTGTCCGCCCTCCAATCAAACTTCGTTTGAAGTAATTCGTCACTGATCGACGCACCGGTTGTGTTCTGGCTCCTGAGCTGGGAGTTTCCCCCGCAGTAAAACAGCTTCCCCCGGCTAAAAAAAGCTTTTCCGGGCGTCGGGC
>JAWVEM010000158.1:0-46619 GCA_033856735.1 Blastocatellia bacterium | reverse complement strand
CATCGAGATTGTTCGGATCGAGCGCGACCACCTGCTTCATCTCTTCGAACGCTTCCTGGTATCGCTGGAGCCCTTCGTAAGCATTCGCCAACCCCCAATGTGCGTCGGCGAGCTTGTCGTCGATTTGTAGGGCGTTGCGAAACTCGAGCGAGGCTTCCTGAAACTTCTTATCTTTCAGAAGTGCCTGGCCGCGAGCGACGTGTTGGGCTTTGGCTTTTTCGGGGGTGGTGCACGAGGCCATCAACAGGACGGCTGCAACCACAATAGTGAATAGGGGAAGGGTATAGAAGGTTCGGCGGCACTCGTGATTTTTCATTGCAGTCTCCGTGAGCGCGGCGGCTTTCGAGCAACTGAAAGCCGTTCGGGCTCGGGTTGTTTCGCTTGTGCGATTGTCCTCGGCAACGGGCAAAGTGGCGCGAAGGTCGTCTTAAGCGAAGTTTCTTGTGTCAAAAACCTTGTTTCGGATCTCGTTCGGTGCGGGGCCGCACCGGCGAGTTACAGGTAAGAAAGCGGTAATCCCAGCCTTTCACCAGGAAATAGTTACCGCTGGAGTTAGTTGGGCACGAATTCGGTCAATTGCGTGGCGGCCTGAGCGGCCATTTCGACTGCGGTTTTCTGGGCCTCTTCCTGAGAATTACCCAGCGGAACCATGACGCGGACCATCGCTCCGTCCGAGCGACGCCGGCGGACGCTGTCCAGTACGGTGTAGATTTTCCCCCAGTATTCGCTGGCCACGGCGCGGCCGCGTCCCTGGTACCAATAAATCATCAGCGCGCGATCGCGGCCGTTGGCGATGACGAACCGGTTAGCTTCGAACGGCGCGCCTGCGCCCATGGGCGTGATTGTAATGCGAGCAGGATCGGTCATGACCCAGCCAGAGCCGGGCAGGCAATTCAACGGACTGTGATAGGTAGCGCCGTTGCGTTGCGTTGCGTAATAGCCGACGTACAGAGAAGCCATGAGTCCATTTGAGACAAAATTCCGGGAGAGATAGTCGTCGGCGCGGAGGACCTTTTCCGTCTCATCGTCAAAGCGAACGTCATCGCCGACCTGACGCCACGAACCCATCTGCGCTGGAAAGTCTTTTAGAGCCTTCCGCGCGACATGGGCTTCGCCGGCGCGCTCCCAGACGTTGATGATTCCACCACCCAGCAACAGTACAGCCAGCAGCACCCAGAATCGAATTGTTTCTCGGCGGTTATTCATGGTTATGAATCAGACAGGATTGACATGATTGACATGATGGGTCGGCACCTTGTTTATCTTGTAAATCCTGCCGGAATCTCTTTTCCAAAATCCAGCAAACCGATCCAACAGCCAGCCGGTCGCAAACAACAGCACGGCCGCGGCGATGTAGATCACCCAGCCAGAGAAAGTATGAAAGAAGCCATCAGCCACCCTCGTCCCATAGTAGTGAGCCAGCACACCCGTGCCGCTAACACGTAAAGCGTTCGTCAGAATTGCGATTGGCACGGCTGCTATGACTACGATCAGCGAGCGCCAAAAAGTGAAACTCTTAAGAAATCCGAAAAGATAATGCGGGGAGCGCGGACGTCTCGTCCGCTCCGGGTTCGGCTCTATGTCATCATTTCGATCACTTTTCGGTTTCGTGAAGTACGCGTAAACCACGGCCAGCGTTACCAGGGTCATCAACGAGCGGATGCCGCTGCACGCTTCGACGACGGCAAGTCTTTTCGGCTCGCTGGCGCCCAACGGCATTAGCTCAATAATGTTTCCCTGCCGCAGCACCGGGATGTTGAATGACGACATCGCTGAAACAGCACAGCGCGACGCGAAGAGCTGTAAAGGAAAGGCGATCCGGTTGAAAATGATCTGAGGAATCGGGATCGAAAGAACCAGAAGGGACAAAGGCATCGCGGCCAAACGCAGCAAGCGAAAGCCCCAGAAATAGATCACCACGCTGGCGAGCATGAATACCAGCGAGAGCCGCTGGACGAAAAGCTCTGCTCCAGCCACACCGGCCCACAGCAGAAGCAATGAAACTCCAACGCCGCTTGCACCCCACACAGCAGCGGGACGGAATGGCGATTCGGCGAAGCGCTCTCGCTCCAGCCAAAGGATGTAACCAATGACGAAAGGAATCAGCAGGCCGTGCGAATAGTTCTCGTCATTCCACCAGTCGCCTCCTAACTTGAGGAGCACGGTGAAATAGACAAAGGCCAACGCGACGGCGATGGCTAAGGGTTGGTAAAACTTGCGCGGGACGGCGACACTCATGCGGTTTTCAGGCTGGCGCAGCCGAGGGGCAATCTCTGCTGGCGAAGCTGTAATCGATGCGGGAAGGAATCAGATCTCCGATGTAATCAAAGACCGGCTTTCAAAGACGGGGCCGCGACTTTCTGGCCCGCGAGGGTGTAAATGCCTAATGCTTAAGGGATTCCTGAAAGCAGTTCCAGTGTTGTGGATTAACTGGGATTGTTGGAACCGCGTTTATGCGGGCACTTGGATTATAGACATGGCCCCTGGGTTTCTGTCTACAGTTTTTTGATTGGAGACGGTAGACGGCATTGTAAAGGTCAGGACCGGGAGCGACCGGGTCTCGTCTTCGCGATCTTGATCGTATGGTAGGTTGAGACCCGGTCGCTACGGCTCCCGGTACTGACCTCAACGCGCTGGTTCTCGGTAGAGATCGCTCGGCTCCTGATCGTCGCCCTGTAGATTAGAGCACAGCAAATTCACTTTTCCTTAAATGACCGCTATTCTCTCTAGCCAATGAGTGCAACTACAGTTGGTGTCATCGGCTGCGGATATTGGGGGCCAAATCTGCTGCGCAACTTTGCCGAGAACGAAGCGGCGGAACTGCGCTGGATTTGTGATGCTGATGAATCACGTCTGGCCGCGATGGCCCGCCGTTATCCGGCTGCGCAGACGACGACTGACTACCAAAGACTTTTAGCTGATCCGAAACTCGACGCGCTTGCCGTGGTCACGCCGGTAGCCACGCATTTTCAGATTGCCAAAGCAGCGCTCGGGGCCGGCAAGCATTTACTGGTGGAAAAACCTTTGACCGCCACCGAGCAGGAAGCCGAAGAGCTAAACGATTTGGCTGAAACTAATGGGCTGACGCTGATGGTCGACCACACGTTTGTTTACACCGGCGCGGTGCGCAAGATGAAAGAGATCGTGGCCAGTGGCGAGTTGGGCGACTTGCTGTACTTTGATTCGGTGCGCATTAATCTGGGACTGTTCCAGAAGGACATAAACGTGCTTTGGGATCTGGCGCCGCACGATCTTTCGATTATGGATTACCTGATCGATCGTCAGCCCGACGCTGTCAGCGCGATCGGTAGTTGTCATATCGAGCCCGGAATCGAAAATATCGCTTATCTGATGATGCACTTTGACGACGACTTTATCGCCCACTTTCATTTTAACTGGCTGGCCCCGGTCAAGATTCGTCGCACGCTAATCGCCGGCAGCCGCAAAATGATCCTTTACGACGATATTGAACCAACTGAGAAGGTGCGGATCTATGACAAGGGCGTAACCACGAACCGCGTCGGTACCGATCGCGAAGCTGATTATGAAACTCTGGTAAGTTATCGCACCGGCGACGTGTGGGCGCCCAAGCTCGATTCGACCGAAGCCTTGCGCCACGTGGTCGGTGAATTTTTGAGTTCGATTCGCGAGCACCGGCCGCCTTTGACCGATGGCCAGGCGGGTTTGCGCGTGGTGCGCCTGCTGGAAGCCGCGCAGCAGTCGATCAAGAACGGCGGCCAGCTTCAGTTCGTCGGCGGGCGCAAGCGGAGCGCTTTAAGGTGAGTTTGTGCAGGAGGCCCGAAGGGCCGACACCGCCATTGCCGTGGCAACTTATCGTGCCGCACGTGTCTAGTCCGAACCCAACATGACGCCCAGCCAATCTCAAATGAAAGTCCCGCTCCTCGATCTCCGGGCGCAATACGAAACGATTCGTGATGAAGTGAGGACTGCTGTCGATCGCGTGTTTGACTCGCAGCATTTCGTCCTCGGTGCTGAAGTACAGGTGTTGGAAGAAGAGATCGCCCGTTACTCGCAAACCAAATTCGCGATTGGCTGCGCGTCGGGCTCGGACGCTCTATTACTGGCGTTGATGTCGTGCGCAGTAGGCCCGGTCGACGAGGTCATCACTAGTCCCTTCAGTTTTTTTGCCACCGCGAGTTCCATCACGCGGCTCGGCGCGCGGCCGGTGTTTGTTGATATCGACGAGCGCACTTTCAATCTCGATCCTGCTTTGGTCGACGCGGCGCTGACGGAAAAGACGAAAGCGATCGTGCCGGTACACATCTACGGCCAATGCGCCGAAATGGATCCGCTGATTGAATTAAGCCAACCCCGCGGTATTCCCATTATTGAAGATGCAGCGCAGGCGATCGGCGCTGAAGATCGCGGCCGCCGCGCCGGCTCGATAGGCACGATTGGATGCCTAAGCTTTTACCCTTCGAAGAATCTTGGCGGCGCCGGCGATGGCGGAATGCTGGTGACTAGCGACTTGGAACATGTGCGGCGTCTGCACATGTTGCGACTGCACGGCGAAGAGTCGAAATACCATCACAAAATGGTCGGGATTAACAGCCGGCTCGATGCTCTGCAGGCGGCCGTGCTCCGCGCAAAGCTGCCGCATCTGGATGAGTGGACGACCGCGCGACAACGCAAAGCTCAACAATATGAACTGATGTTCCTCGACGCGGGATTGGCGGAGCGGATTGCGGCGCCTTTAGTCAGGCGTAACACGCGTCACATCTTTCATCAGTTCGTCATTCGCGTGCGCGATGGCCGGCGCGACGCTTTGCGCGAGCATTTGCGAGAGTGTGGCGTGGGCACGGACGTTTACTATCCGGTGCCGCTGCATTTGCAGGAATGTTTTGCATATCTGGGTTATCAGGAAGGCGACTTCCCTATCGCCGAAGCTGCCGCGAAAGAAACGCTGGCCTTACCCGTCTATCCTGAGTTGACCGACGAGCAACAGGACTATGTTGTAGGATCGATCGCGAAGTTTTTTGCGGCGGCGCATCAACGCACAGTCTAAGTAGGTCAGTTTAGAGTTCCAGCTTTATCTCGCGCCTTTAATCAACAATCTGGAAGTTGACTCTCTGACCCCGCACCAGCTAAAGGCTGTTGTTAGCACCAGCCAAAAGTCTTGACAACTCAGTCATAGGCAGTTAGATTGCGCGCGCACTCACTATTCCTGAATTCAAAGAGGCGACTTCAACGCCTTAAAAAGGAGACTGGTATGAGCATCGACTTTGCACGCCGTGCGGGTCTAGCCTGCGTCGCTCTGGTTGTGTTGATGGCGCCGATTGCGTGCATTGGTCCACAGGGCCCTCAAGGCCCGCCGGGCCCGTCGGGTTCCGGCGGTGGGCCGCCTTACATCTGGGTTTGCACACCAGCGCAATACGGCAATGGAGGCAGTCCGACGGGGGGCAACGTATATGTTTTTAATGGTAGTTCCGCGACTGCCAACGTGGCAGTGAACATCCTGGACAGGGATGGGAACAACCTCGCGGGGGTGACCGTTCCAGGTTCAGGTCCGGCCGCTACTTATCCGGGTGAAACGGGCGCGAACACGTCGCCTCTCGCGGCGGCGCACACAAGGGACGTTGGTTTCCTCTTGCCGGTAACGAGCGGACCGGGACTCGACGGCGTGACTCACGTATCGGCTTCCGTTCGGGTCACGTCCGACAAGCCAATCGTAGTCAGCTCAAATTTTCAGTTCAGCGGCTACCACCCGGTCCCGTGCAGCCAGTTGCCTAACTAACGTTGGGGAGGATTAAAGCGGCACGCTAGCGACTACAATGATCCCCAGCGCGCCTTGTTACCGGCTGAACTATGTTTCAACTCGCGAGCTTCAGCCTCCTGCTTCGCCAGTTGCAGATCGTGGTCTGTCATTAGCTTTACCAGATCGTCGAAGGTGACCTTCGGCTCCCAGCCGAGCTTTTCACGGACTTTGCTCGCGTCTCCCAATAACAGGTCGACTTCCGCGGGACGGAAGTAACGCGGATCGATCTCGACGTACTTTTCCCACTCGAGGTCCAGATAGCCAAACGTCTGCTCGATAAATTCCCGAACTGAATGCGTCTCTCCGGTCGCGACCACATAGTCATCCGGCTCTTCGGCATTCATGATCATCCACATCGCCTCGACATAGTCGCGGGCGTAACCCCAATCCCGCCGCGCATCGAGGTTGCCCATGTAGAGTTTGTCCTGCAAACCTAATTTGATCCGGGTCGCCGCGCGCGTGATTTTTCGCGATACGAAAGTTTCCCCGCGCCGCTCGGACTCGTGGTTGAAAAGAATTCCATTGCTGGCGAACAGCCCGTACGATTCACGATAGTTCACCGTGATGTGATAGGCGTAAGCTTTGGCGCAGGCGTAGGGCGAGCGAGGATAAAATGGGGTCGTTTCGGTTTGGGGTGTCTCAAACACTTTCCCATAAAGTTCCGACGACGACGCCTGGTAAAACTTCGGGGTCATGCCGAGCTCACGAATAGCTTCGAGAAAGCGAACAGTGCCGAGTCCGGTGACTTCGCCGGTATACTCGGGAATGTCGAAACTCACGCGCACATGAGACTGGGCGCCGAGGTTGTAAATTTCGTCTGGTTTTACCTGACGCAGGATGGTATTAAGCGAACTCGAGTCGTTAAGATCGCCGTACACCAGCCGCAGACGCGTCCCCTTCTCATGCGGATCCTGATAGAGATGGTCGATACGATCCGTGTTGAAGGAGGACGAGCGACGAATGATTCCATAAACCTCGTAACCTTTTTCGAGCAGCACCTCAGCCAGAAACGAGCCGTCCTGGCCGGTGATGCCTGAGATCAAAGCGGTCTTAGTCATTATGAGTCCTGAGCAAGTAATTGTCGGCCATGCCGAGATGCGTGTGGTGTCCGATAAGCTTTAGCGTGACGGCCTTCGTGGCAAACTGAAGTTTGTTGAACAAACAGTTTTTGATAACATAGCCAACCTCAGGCGTTTGGGCAAGCAGCCAGCCGACTAGGGGCTAGTTTGGATAGCCGGTGCTTCGGAGTACCGACTTGAGTTGGGATTGACGAGCGAGACGAATCCCACTGAAGTTGTTACTCTAATCACCGGCCCAGTTTTCTATATTGAGCAAAACCTTCCCTTATAAACGAGTAACTGTCACCGGCGGCGCGGGCTTTTTGGGGCTTTTTGTGACCGAAAAGCTCAAGGCCCGTGATGTTGAAGTCTTTGTGCCCCGGAGCCGCGACTACAATCTGATTGAAAAGGACGACATTGTCCGAATGCTGAACGACTCGCAGCCGGATTTGGTGATTCATCTGGCGGCAGTCGTAGGAGGCATCGGCCACAATCAAAAAAATCCGGGAAAGTTTTTTTACGACAACTTGATGATGGGCGTGCAGCTGATCGAACAGTCGCGGCTGCACGGAGTAAAAAAGTTCCTGGCCACCGGCACGGTTTGCGCCTATCCAAAATTCACCCCGGTTCCGTTCAAAGAAGACGATCTGTGGATTGGCTATCCTGAGGAGACGAACGCGCCCTACGGATTGGCCAAGAAGATGATGCTGGTCCAGTCTCAGGCGTATCGCGATCAGTATGGCTTCAACTCGATCTTCGTATTGCCGGCTAATCTTTATGGTCCCGGTGATAACTTCGATCTGGAAACATCGCATGTGATCCCGGCTTTGATTCGAAAATGCGTCGAGGCCCGTCACAGTGGCGCCGAGTTCATAGAAGTGTGGGGCTCAGGCACGGCGTCGCGCGAGTTTCTTTACGGCGAAGATTGCGCGGAAGGAATCGTTAAGGCGGCCGCCCTGTATGACGAGGGCGATCCGGTTAATCTCGGGAATGGCCGCGAAGTAGTTATCAAAAATCTGGTGGAAACGATCGCGCGCCTAACCGAATTCGAGGGCGAAATTCGATGGCAATCAGACAAGCCGGATGGCCAGCCGCGGCGCCAGCTCGATACTAGTCGAGCGTTCGAAAAGTTTGGTTTTCGGGCACAGACATCGCTGGAACAGGGACTGCGGCAGACGATCGACTGGTACGAAACGACTTTCATGGCGCGAGGGGCCTGATCGATTTTTGTGATGCCGCCGAAGATCAGCATTGTTACGCCGTCGTTTAATCAGGGACAGTTCCTGGAAGAGACGATCATGTCGGTTCTCAACCAGAACTATGCCAATCTCGAATACATCATTATTGACGGCGGCAGCACCGATGAAACGGCCGACGTCATTCGCCGCTACGAAGACCGGCTCGCATATTGGATCAGCGAAAAAGATCGTGGCCAGGTCCATGCAATCAACAAAGGTCTTGAGCGGGCGACGGGCGATATCTTCGCTTTCATCAACAGCGACGATGTGTATCTGCCCGGGGCTTTTGCGGCCGTGGCGGAACACTTCGAAGCTTACCCGCAAAGTGAATGGGTTTGCGGCGACACCATAATGTTCGGCGACGGGCACTCGACCGATCTGATTCAGTCGGTAGTGCCAAAATCCGCCGCTCACTGTTTGTCGTGGGCTTATACGGCGGCCCAGCCCGGGCATTTTTGGAAGCGGGAATTGGTCGAAGGCGGTTTTGACGAAAGCTGGCCCTACGATTTCGATCACGATCTATACGTGCGACTGTTATTGGCCGGCCACACTTGTGAGCATATTCCCCTCCCGTTCGCCGCTTATCGTCTTCACGCAGTCAGCAAAACCGTCGCCGAGGGTCATCATCAGATCGCCGAGTTCGATCGCAGCGCGGAAGAATACGAGAGCAGTCTGGCCGGCGCCGATAGGCGCTGGTGCCGCTCGACGCGATACCTGCGCCGCTCGTATGCGGCGAGCCAGGCCGGCGACAAAAAAGAAGGTGCGCGTTGGTTAATGAGGGCGCTGGTTACTTATCCAGAGGGCCTGCTTCAGAGAAATTTCTGGGGTTGTCTGCGTCGCCTTTCCTTTGCCAATCCCGCGCAAAGAGATTAATAGCCTTGACGCTGGTTGTCTTGATCAGGCGATCGAGTTTGTGCGCAATTCCCATATGCAAGAGAGAATTCCAGGTGTCGATGCTTTGCGCGGGTTGGCCGCGTTGGCCGTCTGTTGGTTCCATATTACGATTACTACCGCCATCCTTAATGACGGGATCGTCAGGTCAACCGGAACTTACGGTTGGCTGGGGGTGGAAGTATTCTTTGTTATCTCCGGTTTCATCATTCCCTATGCCCTGCAACGTTCGGGATATAAGGTTAAGAACTATCCGATGTTCCTGCTCAAGCGAATTACCAGGCTTGATCCGCCTTATCTCGCGAGCATCGTCCTGGTGATTGCTGTCGCGTTCTTATTTACCCTCAGCCCACACTATTCAGGGGAGAAGTTTGCAATCGATCCAGTTGGATTGCTCTTACATTTGGGCTATCTGAATGTGATCTTTCACCACCCCTGGCTCAATCCCGTCTATTGGACCCTCGCGATTGAATTCCAATACTACCTTTTAGTAGGCCTGATGTTTTCACTGATCAGCCACAAGCGACGCATCATCAGAGTTCTGACCTTTGGGCTGCTTGGCCTCACTGCTGTACTGATCCGGAGGGGCGAGTACATCTTCGCTTTCATGTTCTTATTCCTGATGGGTATGAGTGTCTTTCAATACTTTCAGAAGATCGTCGGCCGATGGGAGTTTGGCATATTGATTCTTGCCGCGGCGATCGGCGTCTATTGGTCGCTGGGGATGTCTTTTACAATCGCCGGTCTGATTGGCGTGGGCGGAATATTGTTTCTTAGAATACGCAACCCAATTCTGAATTTCCTGGGGATGATTTCTTATTCGCTCTATCTGATCCATCCTCCAGTTACGCGACTCGTTCTGGGATTGGGCAGAAGATTCGCCGTGAACCAACCCCTTCAAATTCTTTTGGTGATGGCCGCGCTGGGCATGTCTATATTCGCGGCTTATCTCTTATACTTGCTGGTGGAGAAGCCGGCTCAACGATGGTCGTCGTCCTTTAAGTATAGAACGTCCTTGGGGCGTAAGCAGGCGAGTGCAGACGCCGACGAGTTGAGCTTTGATGCGGGTATGTAAAGGGCTAATGCGCGCCAACTACTTCGCCCCCGTTAGAATAGATGATGAAAGCGACTGTCAAAAAACAATCCTGGCGAGCAGAGCGAGAATTCGGGCTAATAGTAGGAGGCGTGTTCGCTCTTCTCAGCATGTGGTGGCTTTACCGCGGAAAGTTTCACCGCGTTTCCCCCTTCACGTTGACGTTTGGCGCGGCTCTGATCCTGCTCGGTCTCCTGCTGCCGCGGGCCCTCGTTTGGCCCAACAAAGCATGGATGGCTTTAGCAGAAGTGCTGGCGTTTGTGACCACGCGAATCATCCTGGCGTTTGTCTTTTTCGGAATCGTTACGCCCATCGGTATAGTCAAACGCTGGTTCGGTTGGGATCCGCTGCAACGGCGCGCGGTGGCCGCGGACTCTTACTGGAAGCCTTATACCGAGCGCCAGAGAGACCCGCGCCACTATGAAAAGATGTTCTAAGGAGAGTAGATGTCAAAGGCACAGGTAGTCAGCGAACTCTGGCAGTTCATGAGGCAGAACAAAAAATATTGGCTGGCGCCAATCGTCATCACTCTGGTCTTGTTTGGAGTGTTACTGGTGTTGGCCAAAGGTTCCGCGATTGCGCCTTTCATTTACACCCTCTTTTAACAATCGGGTTCCATGACAAGGATTGAGGTCAGGACCGGGAGCGGTAGCGACCGGGGTCTGGACGGAAATCTCGCATTTGTTGAGATAGCCGGACCCCGTCGCTACCGCTCCCGGTACTGCCCTCACCAAGAGCGCGTGCGGCGCTTTCCGAAACTGCACTGGTATCCTTCAGCGCTATCATAACGTGACTACAATTCTCGGGATCTCTGCGTTCTATCATGACTCTGCCGCGTGCCTCGTCAGCGACGGCGAGATTATCGCGGCCGCGCAGGAAGAACGCTTTACCCGCCTCAAACACGATTATAATTTTCCCGTTCATGCAGCCCGCTACTGTCTAAAGGAAGCCGGGATCACGGCCGAGCAACTCGACTTTGTGGCCTTCTATGATAAGCCGCTGCTGAAATTCGATCGCCTGCTGGAAACCTACCTGGATTACGCGCCCTCGGGATTTCGATCGTTTCTCAAGTCGATGCCGCTGTGGATGAAAGAGAAGTTGTGGATGCCCGATCTGATCCGAACTGAGATGGCTAAAGCCAACGGCATCGACGATGAGAGAGCGGCAAAGAAAGCTGGAAAGAAGTTTGGGTGGAAACTCCTGTTCGGTGATCATCACGAAAGCCATGCCGCCAGCGCTTTCTATCCATCACCTTTTGAAGAAGCTGCCATTCTCACCATTGACGGGGTGGGCGAATGGGCGACCAGTTCGATCGGTATCGGCAAAGGGAACGAGATCACCCTGTTAAAGGAATTGCGTTTTCCCGACAGCCTGGGACTGCTCTACAGCGCGTTTACTTACTACACCGGTTTCAAAGTCAACAGCGGTGAATACAAAGTCATGGGCCTGGCGCCGTACGGCGAACCAAAGTACGTCGCGCTCATTAAAGATAAGCTTGCCGAAGTGAGGGATGACGGCAGCATTCGCATGCATCACGAGTACTTCAGTTATGCTCAGGGGCTGCGGATGACGAACCGCGCGTTTGATCGGATCTTTGAAGGACGGCCCCGGCAGGCGGAATCCCAGATCACGCAGCGCGAGATGGATCTCGCCCGGAGTATTCAGGTCATCACCGAGGAAGCCATGCTGAAAATGGCTGCCTATGCTCGCAAAGAAACGGGAATGAAAAACTTGTGCATGGCCGGCGGGGTGGCGCTGAATTGCGTAGCCAACGGCAGGCTATTACGCGAGGGCCCGTTCGATGACATCTGGATTCAACCGGCGGCGGGCGATGCCGGTGGGGCGCTCGGCATTGCGCTGGCAATCTGGCACCGGTATCTAGCCAAGCCGCGAGTGAGTGCCGAGAAAGCGGGTACCTGGCGGAGTAACGCAAGCGTCCCTGCGAGTGCGACGTCTTTGCCGAGCTATGCTGATGCAATGAAGGGCTCATACCTCGGACCGCAAAACTCGGTTGCGGAGATCGAAGATTTTCTTACCACAAGTAATCTGCCTTACCAGAAACATGCCCGCGAACAACTGCCGCAGGTGGTGGCGCAACTCTTATCAGAGGGAAAGATCATTGGTCTGCATCAGGGCCGGATGGAGTTTGGCCCGCGCGCGTTGGGGGCGCGCAGCATCATCGGCGACCCGCGCTCGACCGAGATGCAGGCGGTGATGAATTTGAAGATCAAGTATCGCGAAAGCTTTCGGCCGTTTGCTCCCAGCGTCTTGCGCGAACACGTGGCCGAATGGTTCGAACTCGACTACGACAGTCCTTACATGATGCTGGTTGCGGATGTGGCGCCGGATCGTCGCCGAGAAATGAGTGATGAAGAGAAAGCTCTTTTTGGGATCAGCAAACTAAACATCAAACGCTCTGAAATCCCGGCGGTGACGCACGTCGATTACTCCGCGCGAATTCAAACGGTGAGACACGAGACGAATCCGCTCTACTGGGAAATTATCGAAGCCTTTCGTCAGCAGACGGGCTGCCCCGTCATCGTCAACACCAGTTTCAACGTGCGCGGCGAACCGATCGTTTGCACGCCGGAAGACAGCTATCGGTGTTTTATGCGGACGGAGATGGATTATCTGGTGCTGGAAACGTGCGTGCTGGACAAGAAAGAGCAGCCTGAGTTTGCGGAGCAGACGGATTGGCAGAAAGAGTTTCGGTTGGATTGAGCGAGCGCCCTTGTGTGATAGAATTTGAGCCAAAGGTGATTCATGAATCTAGCCGACCGAATAACGATTGACCCGGAGATTTGCCACGGCAAGCCAACCATTCGCGGGCTGAGATATCCAGTCGAGACGATCTTGGAATTACTCAGCTCTGGAATGACCAATGACGAGATTCTCGCCGACTATGAAGATTTGGAGCGAGAGGACATTCTTGCCGCACTGGATTTCGCCCGGCGACTGAGTCAGGTTAAGCGTATCGAGCCAGTATCGGCATGAAGTTCCTCATTGACGCTCAGCTTCCACGACGGCTGGCTGTTCAGTTCCGACAGGCAGGACTTGAAGCGATTCACACTCTTGATCTTCCTGACGGCAATCGCACAACCGATCGGGCCATCTCGGAACTTTCTACGAAAGAACAGTACATCGTCGTAACGAAAGACTCAGATTTCGTGGAATCGTTTCTCTTGCGGCGAGAGCCTTGGAAACTCCTCTTGATATCAACGGGCAATATTAGCAACGCGAGCTTGGAGGCGTTGCTCTCAGCTAACATTCGTAGGTTGGTTGAAGGCTTCGATAGTTTTGACTTCATAGAGATGGAGCGCACGAGTCTGATCTTTCATGTATAACGTGATGAGTGCAATAATCGATTCAGGGTACCAAAAACTGAGGGGCATCTGGTTCTACTTTCGATTGATCACTCTTGAAAAGGCTGAGCCCTTCCGCACATCGGGCGGCGCCGCCGCTCCCTTCAGACCTACTAACCGCGCCTTCGCGGTTTGATTTTTCGCGGCTCCTCAAGCTTAAATGTAGCGGTCACTCATAATCCTTTTAACAGAAAGAGCATTAGAAAATGTCTGATCAAGTTAAGGTTCTGGTTACGGGTGCCGGTGGTTTCATCGGCCATCACTTAACAAAATACCTAATTAATCGCGGCTATTGGGTACGCGGCGTGGACATCAAAGAGCCGGAATATGAGGCGACCTGCGCGCATGAATTTGAATTGCTCGATTTGACCAGGCGTGAGAACTGCCTCGAGGCCACGCGCGGAATCGATCAGGTTTATGGTTTGGCTGCGAACATGGGCGGCATCGGCTTTATCGAAACTCACAAAGCCGAGATCGTGCGCGATAGCTCGCTGATTAATCTGCACTCGATCGAAGCCGCGCGTGAAAACGGCGTGAAGCGCTACTTTTACACCTCCAGCGCCTGCATCTACCCCGGCTTCAAACAGAAGGACGCCGACGTTACTCCTTTGAAAGAAGAAGACGCCTATCCGGCCGACGCCGAAGACGGCTATGGTTGGGAGAAGCTTTACATGGAGCGGGTCTGCCGCCACTACACCGAAGACTTTGGCCTCGACACGCGGGTGGTGCGTTTCCACAACATCTTTGGTCCGCTGGGAACGTACGATGGCGGTCGAGAGAAATCGCCCGCGGCAATCTGTCGCAAGATCGCTTTGGCCAATGACGGAGACGACATAGAAGTTTGGGGAGACGGCGAACAAACACGCTCGTATTGCTACATCGACGACTGTGTCGAAGGGATTTACCGGCTGATGCAGAGCGATCATCGCGAACCAATCAACCTGGGACAGGACAGAATGATCTCGATCAATGAATTGGTCGACATCGTGGCGAAGATCGCCGGCAAACGGATCGGCAAGCGCTACGACATCACCAAGCCCCAGGGCGTGCGCGGCCGCAACAGCGATAACTCGCGTCTGCGCGAAGTCCTGAAATGGGAACCACAAATCTCTCTCGAGGACGGACTGGCGAAGACCTATCATTGGATCGCGGGAGAGCTGAAGAAGCAACCGGTTCCGGCTGTCATGTCGGCTGCTTAACGCCTCGGCGTTTTCGCCAGAGAAGGTTTCAGGCTATTTTGGAACGCAGAGTACTCAAACACGATTGCTCTGCGTTCTTTATATTTTTCATCGGGGCGCTGGCCCAACCGTTAGGGAGGGCTCGGTCTTTGGATGTCGTCAGGATGAGCCCTCCCTTACGGTCGGGCTAGCGCCCCGTGGACACCAGCATCTCGAGCAGTGAAACACTTTGACATGCCGACTCCCTCAAAGGGCCTTGAAATCAGCATCGTCGTCCCGGTGCGGAACGAAGAGGATTCTGTCCGAGATCTGCTTGAAGGCCTACTCAGCCAAAGCCTGCCGCCAACCGAGATCGTGCTGACTGATACCGGTTCAACCGACGCCACGACAGACATCATTGAGGAATTCATTCGCCGGGGCGACCCGGTGAAGCTGATTCGCGAGCGGGAAGGAATGCCCGGCCGTGGCCGTAATGTGGCCGTGGCCAATTCGCGCTGTGATTGGATCGCTTTCACGGACGCCGGCAACCGGCAGGCTCCCGATTGGCTGGCTGCACTCACTGAAAAGGTTGGCGACGGTGCGACGGTTGATGTGGTGTACGGAACTTACGAGCCGGTCGTGGACAGTTTTTTCAAAGAGTGTGCGGCGATCGCTTATGTGCCGCCGCCGTTTGAAAGCGATGGCGGGTTCGTTCGTCCCCGTTCGATCGTGTCGGCGCTGATGCGGCGCAAGGTCTGGGAGACAGTCGGCGGCTTTCCCGAAGACTTGCGCTCAGCGGAAGACTTGCTCTTCATGCGCCGGGTTGAACAAGCCAGGTTCAACATCGTGCGCACCCCCGATGCAGTTGTCTACTGGGACATCCAACCGAATCTCCTGCGCACTTACAAGCGCTTCGTCGAGTACTCGCGCAACAACATTCGCGCCGGCCTGTTTGCCGAATGGCAAGGACAGATATTTATTTACTATGCATTGCTCGGAGCCGCGACAATAAAGGCGCTTACATTTGGTTTGCGTTCGCTCATCGTTCCACCAATCCTTTGGTTGCTGCTCCTGAGCGTGCGCGCGACGAAGGCGCTCTACCGGAATCGGAAGAGCTACCCGGCAGGTTATGCACGTAACTTTGCGCGGTTGGGTGTATTGGTCCCAATCATCGCCGTGGTGGACTTCGCGGCCATTATTGGATCGTTTAACTGGCTTATGAGCGACTACCTTCGTCCGCAGAAATCTAGAGGACAAGATGACTCTCGCGAATAGACGGGTCCTTTATATCTCGTATAACGGGATGCTCGATCCGCTGGGACAAAGCCAGGTGCTCCCTTACTTGCGCGAGCTGAGTAAGTGCGGTGTGCGATTCACCTTGCTGAGTTTTGAACGTGCCGCGGCCTTTGCCGGCGACGGCCCAAGAAATTGTGAGGCGTTAAGGCGCGACCTCGCCGCGGACGGCATTGAATGGAAGTGGCTTCGTTATCACAGCCGCCCGTCCCTGCCCGCTACGGTTTACGATGTCCTCAACGGCATCCGCTGCGCCCGAGCGCTGGTTCGTCAAAACAAGATTGAGCTGGTCCATGCGCGCAGCCACATCGCGGCCACGATCGCTTTGGCCTTAAAAAAGAGTTTTGACCTCAAAATGATCTTCGATATCAGAGGTTTGATGGCCGAGGAGTATGTAGATGCGGAGCACTGGCGCGAAGGAGGCCTGCCGTACCGCTTGACCAAGGCGATGGAGAGACGAGCATTAGCGGCTTCAGATGGTATCGTCACGCTGACTGAAAGGATTTGGCCGGCAATCAAAGATTGGCAGGGACTGATTAACCGCGACGTGATGCATGAAGTGAGTCCATGCTGTGTCGATCTGGATTTGTTTCGTTTCGACGAGCCCGAGCGTGCTCTGGTCAGGACAGAGCTGGGTCTGCAAAATCGATTCGTGCTTGTCTATTCCGGATCCGTAGGCGGTTGGTATCTGGCTGATAAGATGGCTGACCTCTTCGCTGAATTAGTCAGGATGAAGCCTGACAGTTATTTTCTTTGGCTGACCGGAGGCCCCAGGGACTTGGTTGAGCAACTGATGTCGGACCGCGGAATGAACGCGAGTCAATTTAGCGTTCTGAGCGTCAAGCCGGCCGACGTGCCACGGCATTTGTGTGCCGCTGACGCGGGGATTGCATTCTACAAACCGACCTTTTCCAGGCTTGCTACCTCGCCCGTGAAACTTGCCGAATATCTGGCGTGCGGGCTGCCCGTGATCATAAACGCCGGGGTGGGGGATTCGGATGACTTTATCAGCGCGCAAAAACTTGGCGCCGTCGTTAGAGATTTCAATGATCAGGAATATGGCCGAGCGCTGCTGGAGTTGGAGACCCTGCGATCTGAGGCGACGCGCGCGCGGACCCGTCAGACGGCTGAGAAATTTTTTGATGTCCGGCGTAGAGGCGTGGAGGGTTATGCCCGCCTGTATGAGCAAGTCCTCAGCCGCCCGAACTAGAAGCAGCGGGGCCTTTGTCCCGTTAGGAAAACTCTTTGACGTTGTGAGTAGTTAATGAAAGTCCTGGCCCTAGCGTCATATCCGGTCGACGCCGCAGCCACGCGGTTTCGACTTCAGCAGTTTGTCGGGCCGCTCGCTGCCCGCGACATCGCGTTGACGATCCATCCTTTTCTCGATTCAGAACTCTTCAAACATCTTTATCGAAGGAAATCATTTCCGCGTACTGCGCTGGGGCTGGTCAAGTCCGCCTTCCTGCGCTTTGGAGACGTCATCTCGGCACAAAAAGCCGATGTGATCCTGATTCAGCGTGAAGCGATGATGTTTGGGCCGCCCGTGATTGAGTGGTTGACCACCCAGATGATGAAGCGGCCGATGGTGCTTGATTTGGACGACGCAACCTACGTCTCATATACTAGCCCGACCTACGGCGGCCTGGGAAAAGCTTTGAAGTGGTTCAGTAAGACTGATGACTTGATCAAATGGGCCGTTGTCGTGACTTGCGGAAACAGCTCGATCGCGGAATACGTTTCCAGCAAGGGTGCGCGTGCCAGACTGGTTCCCACGGTCGTCGATACGGACGTGTTTACCCCGGCTCCCCGATTAGCTACTGACGGCCCGGTCGTGTTGGGATGGATTGGAACGCATTCGACTTATCCCTATCTGGAATCGATCTTTCCGGCGTTGCGCGCGCTAGCCGGAAAGTATCCCTTGCGACTAAGAGTGGTTGGAGCGGGGAAAAGTGACGTTAATATTCCCGGCGTCGAAGTTGAGAATCTGCCGTGGAGCCTGGCGCGCGAAGTTGAAGATTTTCAGTCGATTGATATCGGCCTCTATCCAATCGATGCCAGTTTGTATTCCGCCAAGTGGGCTTCCGGAAAGTCAGGGTTCAAGGCCATTCAGTACATGGCCGTGGGTGTTCCCTATGTGGCTACGCCCGTGGGTGCTTCCGCTGAGATCGGTGAACCCGGCCGAACGCACATGGTTGCGCGGACCGATGACGAGTGGCAGAGCGCTCTGGCAGGGCTGATCACGAACGCGGAGCGAAGATCGGAAATGGGATCGGCCGGGCGGCGTCACGTGGTCGAATATTACGGACTAGAGGACCAGGCCGACAAGCTGGCCGACGCTCTGCGCGAAGCCGCTGCGGGAGTATGAATGGATGTGAAGCGAAGGCCCCGGACAAGTACATTCAGGTTGCTGTTGCTGGCATGCGTGGCAGTATTGCCCTCTTGTCTTAAGCGGCCCTGCTATCGGATATTTTTTGGTTATCAGGTGGGCCGGCGCGTACGCGTCGGGCTAAGTATTATTGACGCCGTTAGCTGTGAAATCGGCGACGACTCAATAATTGGCCATTTGAATATCTTCATTGGGGTAAATCGCTTGAGTCTCGGGGACCACGTGAGGATCGGCTTTTTGAACGTGGTTCGTGGCGGCGACGAAGTGACCCTCGGGCGTTACTCTGAACTTATTCGGATGAATGAAATAAATTCGATTCCGGATCCGGAAGTGGTTAACCCCGTCGAGCCTAAGTTTTCGTTGGGCGCCGGCAGCATAGTCACCGCCGGGCACAAGATTGACTTTACGGATCGCGTTGAAATTGGCCGGCGAACAATAATCGGCGGCCGCAATTCCTCGCTCTGGACTCACAATCGACAACGTACTCTGCCGCTTTGGATTGGCGAACTTACGTATATCGGCTCTGAGATCCGCATGGCGCCCGGTGCTTCGCTTCCTTCACGATGTATAGTGGGCATTGGCTCAGTGATAACGAAAAGGATCGAAGGCGAGGGTTGGTTGATCGCCGGTGTTCCGGCCAAGCCAATCAGAGAGTTGCGCGCTGAAGATAGATTCTTAATCGAACGCAAAACGCGCCCGGATCTACCGGACGATCTTTAGCGGTAGCACATTTATCGAGGCCGATCGGCAGAATAGAAATGAACGGTTTATTACTAGTAGTCGGACTTTTGATGTTGGCGGGGATTATGGTAGTCACGCCTGGCGACGGCGCGCCCGCCACCCTGTTGGCGCTGCCCCTGGCGGCGCTCGTGGCAGGTTTAATCTATTGGGCCAAGATTGATCACAAGTTCCTGCTCCGACTCTTTATTGCGGGGCTCATGGCTCGGCTCCTGATTGGCACACTGATCTTTGTATTTCAGCAACAGGTTTTCTTTGGCGGCGATGCCTTCACTTACGATTTATTTGGCAACGCCCTGCTCAAAACCTGGGAGGGCGAAAAGTACTTTCAAACTTATGTGGATTTGTTTACAGGTGGAGGCGCATCCAGCGGCTGGGGCATGCTTTACATGGTTGCGGTGATCTACAAACTAGTGGGCCAAAACATGCTCGCCACACAGTATGTGAATTCCGTTTTGGGCGCGGCGACTGCGCCGCTGGCCTATATGATTGCTTTGGAGATATTCCCCAACAAAAAAGTCGCCCGCGTCTGCGCCCTGTTGACGGCATTCTTTCCGTCGATGGTGCTCTGGACTTCACAAGGTCTCAAGGACGGGCCGATCATTTTTCTCCTTATCTTATCAATGCTTGCCACACTCAAGCTGGGAACCAGGTTTAGTTTCAAGTACCTGACTGCGTTGGCGCTGTCTCTGGTCGGCCTGGTCACCCTGCGTTTTTATGTTTTCTATATCATCCTGGTTTCGATAACCGGCGCTTTTATTATGGGACGCCGCCGTCTCACGGCCCAGTCCTTTGCGCGCCAACTCATCATCATGTTCGTGATCGGCGGGGCCCTGGCGTTCTTCGGAGTCAGTCGACTTGCTAGCCGGCAGTTTGAATCTTATGGAAACCTTCAACAGTTGCAGGTGATGCGTTTGGATGCGGCCCAATCTGCCCAATCAGGGTTTGGACAGGACATTGATGTTTCGACGCCGACTGGCGCTTTGGCCGCCATACCGCTGGGATTAACCTACTTGATCCTGGCGCCGTTTCCCTGGCAACTTACTTCCATCCGGCAGATGATTACTTTGCCGGAGATGATGATCTGGTGGAGCTCAATCCCGCTGTTGGTGCTGGGTCTATGGTTTACACTTAAGCATCGTTTGCGAGAGATTACGCCAATCCTTATCTTCACCAGTCTGCTGACCCTTTCTTACTCAATCTTGCAGGGAAATGTCGGTACAGCGTATCGACAACGCGCTCAGCTTTTGGTGTTTTATTTTGTCTTCGTGGCGATTGGTTTTGTCCTGGTCCAGGAAAAGCGAGAAGAAAAGGCGCGCAGAAGAAAAGAAGCAGCAAAGGCGGGCAGCCATGCGGTTGTGAGGTTCGCTCGTGAGAATCACGGACCGCGCCAGCCGGCAAATAACAATTCCCGCGAACTGGTCTGACCATTATTCAGACCGATCGTTCCAGGATTGGTATGGTTGCCCCGGAATCCGGCCGCGCCTTTCTGGCAGTGACCCTTTCCAGTATCACGAACTGCAGCATGAAATTCAGGATTAGATGAGCGCTGGTCGCAATAGCCAGGCCGAGCACTCCGTAGCGAAGAAAAATCAGCGCTTTGAGCGGTATGTAAATCGTGAAGGTCCAGATGAATAACATCGTGGGAGTCTTGGTGTCGCCCATCGCATAAAACGCGGCCGAAGTCATCTGTCCGGCTGTCCCTCCGATTAGCAACCCCGTCAGCGCCAGCATAATCCACCACAGCATCCGAACATTCAGGGCCGTGATGCCGCCGTGCCCAATCATCAGATGCAGCAGCGATTCCCCGAATAAGAGCAGGCCGACTCCGCCCGCGACACCCAGACCCATCATCCACAAAATCCGTTGACGGTAGATGTGTCGAAAATTGATCCAGGCGCCGGTTTTTACGGCGAGGGCCAGACGTGGAATGGTAGGGCCGGCAATTGCTTTGGTAATGATCAGATTGATCGCCGAATAGACCTGTTGACCAATGTAGAGGAGCGACAGATCCCCGGCAATGCTCATTGAGCTCAGGAAGCGATCGATGATCGGTTCCGACTTCGAATATGTTTGGCCAACAAGAAACGGCTTAATGCGGCGCCAGGCTTCGCGCATGGCGTACGAGTCCCACTCCGGCCATTGCCAGCGGCCTAAAACCGGGATCAAAAAGCCGAGCTTCAAGGCGAGGTTAAGAACGTTGGTCCACGCGGCCGCTACGATCCCGTAGTGCGGCAATGTCACGAACAGAAAGAGCAACGTGGCGAGGTTAGCAAAGACCGGCGAGACCTCGGCCCAGATAAACTTCTGGCGCGCATAATAAACCGACCAAAGAACCGTCACCGAAGCGTTGCCGACCATGGCCAGCAATTGAATCCGGCTGAGACTGACGGTCAGTTGCTTCGCTTCATCCGAAAATCCAGGCACGAGCAGAGGCACCCAGTAATTCGCGAGCGCGAACAGCACAACTCCCAGCAAAGTAACTGCGCCAGTCACGGCGAGAAAAAATCCCCACGCGTCACGTTGAAAAGTCTTTTCATCTTCGGTGGCGAGCAGTGGCACCAGCACCTGAGTAAGAGAGAAACTGGCCACCAGAAAGATCAACTGTGGCAATGCGCCGGAAGCAAAGAAGGCATCGGTCTGGATGCCGACGCCAAGTTGCGTCACGACATACCAGGGCATAAGGATAGCCAGGAAGGCGTTGCAAACCGCCAGCGCGCCAAGGATGAGACTTAACTTGATCAACTGTGAAAAGTTCCCGGGGATTCGTGGTTGACAGCGTGGCCCGTACTCACACCCGTGGCAGCTTTGGTCCGGCGAAGTAAATAGTCAGCACCGCCGGCGCCGAGGATAATCAGCAAAGTCCAGAACGGATAACGCAGGCGGTAAAGCGCGCCGATATTAGCGACCACCAGTCCCAGAACTAAAGCGCCCAGCGTCATTACCAGGCAGAGAAGCCACGCCGCCACATCCCTACGCCGGCGCCAAAGACCAAACAAAGCGAGGCATTCAATCACGTAACTCAGCATGGTTTCAAATCCTGAGAGCAGGCGGCCGCTGCCGCCCACCTGCTTTCCATCTCTGAACCACATGTTCGGAAACGGCGCAAAGAATCCGACGGCCAGCGCCCGCGGAACGCCTCGAACAATATCGCTGAATTTAGTAAGGTGAACTCCCTGATCAATATCGGAGCCGGCCTCTGAAGGAACCACGTTGCCGGACGAATCAACTCGCCAATTGAATCCCTCCCGGTGCGTGGCCATCTGTTCCTCGAGCGGCAGTTGTTGGACTTCCTCATGCGCTATCACGCCGCGTCTTCTTGCGAGCTGTTGGTTGTGAAACCGGCTTTGAAAGTGGGGAGTAATTGTTACGACTGCGGTCACTATGATCATAAAGATGACGTTGCCGGCGGGAAGCCGTTTCTGGCCCACAAGCCGCACAATAAGGAAAAAGACCCCCAGCAAAATAATGGCCCAGACCATACCCCACATTGGCAGCCGCACGATCCTGATCAAAACGATTGCCGCCGTGCCGGCCGCACCAAGCAACAAACCCTTTGGCCACGCGTAGTCACGTTTCAGGCACAAGGTGACGCTCAACATCAGGACCAATACCGCGGTAATTAATAGCGGATCTCTTAAGAGCTGCGTGGTGTGTAACAGAAACGACGGCCACAGCGCGACTGTCGCGGCCGCCATCAGTCCGGCCCGGCCACTAAAAACGAGCTCGCCAAGTTTATAGACCAGGATCAGAATCGCCAGGTAGTAGATCAAATTCAAAGGCTCGATAGTTAGAATATCAAAACGAGTTCCGCCGTTGAGCGCCGCGACTGGTAATGAATAGAGTCTCACGTGCAGTTGTGTCGGCCAGTTTGCCCACACGATTACGCCCTGGTTCTTCAGCACCCCGCACAGTTCGAGGACTTCGGTTTGATACATGAACCCATCAGATGCGAAATTGCCCAGGCCCTTTTGATCGAACTGGCCCGGTACTCGACCTGACCTGCCGATTATGAAGACCAGGGCTGTGACTGAGATGTGCCAGAGAGACGCAGCCAGAACCAGAAGCAGGCGCGCGTGCCGGCTGGCGAACCTCGGACTGTGGGCGGTGGGTAAGTTCGGTCTCATTTTTTGGTACCGCTGCCGGCGCTCTTGCCGGCGAACGCACTATTGCCCGCCGAGTGGTTCCGATCGCGCCCCTACGGTGCACTTACTTCCTGCTGAGACACCAACTTGCCTGTGCTTTTGGACATGGGTGCGAGCGTCCGCTAATATTAAGACCAGCGCGGTCGAAAGTCATTCTGAGAAAGACAATACAGAGAAGGTAACCGGTTCTGTTCTCCGAACTCCTCCGGGTTCTACGTTCATAATCCGCTTAACAAAGTGTGTGGCATAGCAGGCATTGTTCGCAGTGACGGCGCTCCGGTAGATCGCGAGCTGGTCGCGCGCATGAATGAAGCGATCCGTCATCGGGGCCCCGATGAGGACGGCTTCTATTTCAGCGACGGCGTGGGTCTGGCAATGCGCCGTCTGGCGATCATAGATCTGAAAAGCGGGCAGCAGCCGATTCACAATCACGACCGTACCGCTTGGATCGTTTTCAACGGCGAGATCTACAACTATCGCGAGCTGCGCCAGCAACTGGAAAAACTTGGGCATATCTTCTACACGGACAGCGATACCGAAGCTATCGTTCACGCCTACGACCAATACGGCACGGACTGTCCCAACTACCTGCGTGGCATGTTCGCGTTTGCGATCTGGGATGACCGAACGAAATCGCTTTTCCTGGCGCGCGACCGCGTCGGGAAGAAACCGCTGCTATACGCACAACTCGACGGTGAATTGGTTTTCGGCTCTGAGTTCACTGCTTTGCTCGAGCATCCGCGGATCAGCCGCGACGTCGATTTCGAAGCCATTCATCACTACCTTTCGTTGATCAGCGTGCCCGCGCCGCTAACTGCCTATCGGGCTATTCGAAAGATCGAGCCGGGTCATTGGCTGCTATGGCGCGCCGGCGAAATCAAAACTGAGCGCTACTGGCAGCTCGATTTCTCAAAGAAACTCGACATCAGTGAGGCAGAAGCCGGCGAGCGGGTGGTTGATCTGCTGCGCGAGGCCGTCCGCGTGCGTTTGATGTCGGAAGTCCCGCTCGGCGCGTTTCTTTCCGGCGGCATTGATTCGAGCGCCGTCGTGGCTTTGATGGCCCAGGAGTCGTCGGAAAAGATCAAGACTTTTTCGATCGGCTTTGACGAGCAGGACTTCAGTGAACTGCATCACGCGCGGCGCGTCGCCGAACACGTGGGCGCCGATCATCATGAGTTCATCGTCCGTCCGGACGCCATGGAGATTCTGCCTACTCTGGTCGAACATTATGGCGAGCCTTTCGCCGATTCATCGGCGATTCCCAGTTACTATGTTTCAAAAGAGACGCGGGCCTACGTGACGGTGGCGCTGAATGGCGATGGCGGCGACGAATGCTTTGCCGGTTATCAACGCTACGCGGCGATGAGCCTGGCGCAGAAGTACGCAAATCTGCCGGGGCCTTTGCGCGACGGAGTAATTGCAAATGTCGTGCGGGCGCTGCCGGGATTTGACGCCCGCCAGAATCCTTTGCGGAAAGCCAAGCGGTTTGTCGCGGCTGCGTCATTGCCGCCGGTTGAACGTTATCTGCGTTGGGTCAGCGCTTTCGATGAAGCGGCGAAACAGAACCTGTATTCCGAAGGTTTCCGTCATGAAACCGCGGGGTTCCGTACTGCTTCGATCCTGGAACCTTGGTTCGCCAAAGCGAATGGCGCAGGGATCGTGGACGCTTCGCTGCTAACCGATACCATGACTTATCTCCCCAATGATTTGCTGGTGAAGATGGACATTGCGAGCATGGCCGTGTCGCTGGAAGCGCGGTCGCCTTTTCTCGATCATCACCTGATGGAATTTGCCGCCAGTCTGCCGGAAAAGTTAAAGCTGCGGCGCGTGACGACAAAATATCTGCTCAAGCGTGAGCTGCGAAAACTTGTGCCCGCGGAAAACCTGAACCGCAGTAAGATGGGGTTTGGAGTGCCTATCGGCCACTGGTTCCGCGGAGCCATGCAACCTTTTCTGCGCGAGACTTTGCTTTCCGAAAAGTCGCTGTCGCGCGGATTGTTTAAGCCGGACGCAGTGCGGCAACTGATCGACCAGCATGTTGCTGTCAAAGCCGATCATTCGCACCGGCTCTGGTCGCTGTTGATGCTCGAGTTGTGGTTTGAAAGATTTATTGATTGATTCGGTTTTTCAGAAATCTCAAATCTGAGATCTGAAATTTGAAATTTTGAGATTTGAGATTTGAAAGCAGTTGAGCCGCGAGCTTGGGACAAATTCCAACAACTAAACGCGAAGCGGAGGATTATTAAATGAAGGGTGTTGTACTGGCTGGGGGGTTGGGATCGCGGCTGCGGCCGCTGACGTCGGTTACAAACAAGCATTTGCTGCCCGTCTATGATCAGCCGATGATCTATTACCCGATTCAGACGCTGGTGAATGCGGGCATCACCGACATCATGATCGTTACGGGCGGAAACTCCGCGGGCGATTTCCTGAAACTGCTCGGCAACGGCAAAGCATTCGGACTAAAACATCTGAACTACACTTATCAGGAAGGCGAGGGAGGCATCGCGGCGGCGTTGTCCCTCGTCGAGCACTTCGCCGGAAACGAATCGATCTGTGTCGTGCTCGGCGACAACATCATTCAGGGAAACATTCGCGCGGCTGCCGATGCTTATCGCCAACAGGATAGTGGCGCAAAGATTCTGCTCCGGAAGGTGCCGGACCCGCAGCGCTTCGGTGTCCCCGAGCTGGACGGCAAACGGGTGCTGCGGATCGAAGAAAAGCCGCAAGACCCGAAGTCTGATTACGCGGTGATCGGAATCTACATGTACGACGCGCGAGTGTTCCAGATCATCAGCACGCTCAAGCCATCGGGCCGCGGCGAACTGGAGATCACCGACGTTAACAACGCTTATATCGACCGCGGCGAGATGACCTGGGACGAGCTCGAGGGTTGGTGGAGCGATGCCGGCACGTTCGAGAGTTTGCTTCACGCTTCAAATCTGGTCGCCGAAACCAGCGCAAACAATCAGGAGCCAAAACATGCAGCAGAAGCCGGCGCCAACCGCTGAGTCTTTTCAGTCAGGTAAAATCAAGGATGTGGTGGTGAGCGATCTGCGCAAGTTCAATGACCGGCGCGGGTGGTTAGTCGAGCTATTCCGGCACGACGAACTCGCCGCTGAGTTCCTTCCCGCAATGGCTTACATCTCATCTACCAACCCGGGCGTGGCCCGCGGACCGCACGAGCATGCAGATCAAGCCGACCTTTTTTGCTTTCTGGGGCCGTCGAACTTCAAATTGCGTATGTGGGACAATCGCCCCGAATCTGAAACGTTCAGAAACATGATGACGATGATCGTCGGCGCCGACGATCCTAAGGCCGTGGTCGTCCCGAAGGGCGTCGTGCATGCTTATCAAAATGTTGGTGAGACCGACGGCATCGTGATCAATTGCCCGAACCGGCTATACATGGGCGAAGGACGCCGCGAGCAGATTGACGAGATTCGCCACGAAGACAATCCCGATACGATCTTCCGCATGGACGACTGAGCGATTGCCGATTTCCAATTGCCGACTTCCAATTTCGGATCGACAGGACGGGATTTGTGAAGTTAGAACAGCGCACTACCGCTTTGCAATCGGCAATTGGAAATGGGCAATCGGCAATGAAAGTCCTCCGCATCATCGCCCGGCTAAACGTCGGTGGCCCGGCCCGCCACGTGGTCTGGCTTACGGAAGGGCTAAAGGCTGACGGCTATGAAACCTTACTGGTGGCAGGCGTGGTGCCGCCGGGCGAGGATGATATGAGTTATGTGGCCGCCGCGTCCGGAGTACAGCCGCTCACCTTGCCTGAGATGAGCCGCGAAATTTCGGTTAAGGATGCGGTGACGATCTGGAAGCTGTTCCGTCTGATGCAGCGAGAGCGGCCCGACATCGTGCACACCCACACCGCCAAAGCCGGCACGGTCGGACGTCTGGCCGGAATGATGTACAGCCGGCTCCCTCTCGCGGCCGGAAAAACGCGCCGCTGTTACTTTGTGCACACCTATCACGGACATGTCTTTCACAGTTACTACGGAAAGTTTAAGACGAGTCTCTTTCTCGCCATCGAAAAGTTCCTGGCCCGCTTTGCCACCGATCGCATCGTCGTTATTAGCGAACAACAACGGACGGAGATAAGCGAAGTGTTTCAGGTTGGCCGGCGCGAGCAATTCGCGGTGATCCCGCTCGGCCTCGACCTGAATATCTATGCTGCATGGCGGGAGCGACGCCCATGCTTGCGCGCTGAGTTGAAAATTAAGGACGAGGAAATCCTGATTGGCATTGTGGGCAGGGTGACTGAAATTAAGAACCACCGCCTCTTGCTCGAGGCGGCGGCGTTATTAAAGAAAACTGTGGGACCGAAAGCCCGCTTTGTAATCATCGGAGATGGCAATCTCCGCCGCGACCTGGAACAGCAGGCGAAAGCGCTCGGGTTGGAAAATGATGTTTTGTTTCTGGGGACGCGCAACGACCCGGAAGATTTTTATCCGGCGCTCGACATCGTGGCATTGACCAGTTTGAATGAAGGCACGCCGCTGACTTTGATCGAGGCAATGGCGAATGCCCGTCCCGTCGTCGCGACCGCAGTGGGTGGCGTGGTCGATCTGCTTGGCGCACCGGTCGGCCCGCAGGCGTCAGCCCAAGAAACCCCGGGTTACCAGCTTTGCCGGCGCGGTGTTTCGGTTGCCAGTGGTGACGCTCAGGGTTTTGCCCGAGGTTTGGCGCGGTTGATTGACGACCCGGCTCTGCGTGACGACCTGGGCCGAATTGGCCTTGAGTTTGTTACCCAAAACTACGCCAAAGAGCGCTTGTTGAAAGATATGGCGGACTTGTATCGAGATCTAGTACGACCTGTGCTGGGAACGCGGGCGCCCTCGCCCGCTCATCATGCATAGCATGATCGAGTTTCCCGTCATGGCCTGCGCGGAAATCGTATTCGCGCTTTGCGCTCATTGCGGACGAGGGTGCCCGCGTTCCCAGAACCAGGCGTCGCAGTCCCAGCAATGATGAACGTCGATGGCCGCCCGATCCTCCTGTTTGTGTTAGACTCAGCAATCGAAATTTACAATACTTTTTGAGAGGGATTTCTTTTGCGCATTCTGATTACCGGCGGGGCAGGTTTTATCGGTTCTCATCTTTCCGACGCGTGCCTGCAACGCGGCGACGAAGTATTTATCATTGACGATCTTTCCACTGGCAGCATCGAAAACATCCGCCATTTGAAAGAGCACCCGCAGTTCCATTACACCATTGAAAGCGTTCACAACCAGCCAGTGACGGCTGAGTTGGTCGATCAATGTGACGTCATTTTTCATCTGGCGGCCGCTGTCGGGGTGAAGCTGATTGTGGAAAGCCCGGTGCGCACGATCGAGACCAACGTGCGCGGCACGGAGACAATTCTGGCGCTGGCCAACAAGAAGAAGAAGAAGGTGCTGATCGTCTCGACTTCAGAGGTCTACGGATTAAGTGCCGAAGTTCCGTTTCGCGAAGACGGCAACCTGGTGATGGGTGCGACGACGAAGGGGCGTTGGAGTTACGCCTGCTCAAAAGCCATCGATGAGTTTCTCGCGCTCGCCTACTGGCGCGAGAAAAAATTGCCCACCGTGGTAGTGCGGCTCTTCAACACAGTCGGTCCACGCCAGACCGGACAATACGGCATGGTAATCCCGACGTTCGTAAAGCAGGCGCTGGCCGGCCGGCCCATCACCGTATACGGCAGTGGTGAGCAGACGCGTTGCTTCTGTTACGTCGGCGATGTCGTGGGCGCGCTGATGAAATTAATGGACGATGAAAGCGCCGTCGGCGAAGTTTTCAACGTCGGATCGAATCAGGAGATCACCATCTCTGGTCTCGCCGAAAAGGTCAAAGATCTGACGGACTCTGATTCCGAAATTGTTTTGGTTCCTTACGACGAAGCTTACGAGGAAGGCTTTGAAGATATGCCGCGGCGCGTTCCCGATATTTCAAAAGTAAGCGCGCAAATCGGCTTTAAACCGCAGCTTGATCTCGATGGGATTCTCAAGACCGTGATCGAATTCCAGAGCGGCCGGCAGTCACCACTGAAGACCACGACGGCCGCCTAACTCAAACTGACTGGAGCGCGGGCATCCTTGCCCCCTGAGCGCCAACGTCCGCTCGTTACGCAAGACGAAGGTGAGCCCGCTGCACACGCTGTGCGGACGGGGGCTTCCGCGTTCCCAGGCGGTGGATTGCATGAGCAAGCTGAAGCTTGAACTCTAAACGTACCGTTAGCCGCACTCCGTCTCGCTTGCCTTTGCCGCTCTAATCGAATAGCTTTTTATTTAGTCGTTATATCCTTAGACATGATTGCTTTCAGCGCCCCTAACCTGATTCCGCCTGCTGTGGCGTTTGTGCTGGCGCTGGCCTTAACGCCGGTAGTGCGCGCGCTGGCGCGGCGTTGGGGCTTTGTCGCTAAACCGAAAGTCGATCGCTGGCACAAGAACCCCACGGCCATGATGGGTGGAGTCGGAATTTGGCTGGCCGTCGTGGGCACTTATGTGGCGCTCGTCCCGCACACCCAGCAAGGTTGGGTGGTAGTCGGCGCGGCCTCGTTTCTGTTTTTGGTCGGATTGATTGATGACTGGCTCCCGGTTAAGCCATACCAAAAACTGATCGGTCAGGTGATCGGCGCGGCCATCGTCGTCAATTACGGTCTGGTACTGCCGTGGACCCGTTCGCTGCCGATCAATATGCTGATCACGATCTTCTGGTTGATCGGCATCACCAACGCCATCAACCTGCTCGATAACATGGACGGCCTGGCCACCGGAATCGCGGCCATCGCGTCGTGCTTTCTCACCTACAATTTTTTAAACGGCAATCAGGTGACTGAGGCAGTGATGATGGCGGTGTTCGCGGGGGCGCTGCTGGGTTTTCTGGTTTACAACTCGAATCCGGCGACTATCTTCATGGGTGACAGCGGATCGATGTTCATCGGTTTCTTTCTGGCGGGCGCGGCGTTGGTCCATGTATCAGGAGGGCGATCGCGGAGCTTCGTGCCGGTTCTTGCGGTGCCCATCCTGGTTTTGTTCATTCCTATTTTCGACACGACTTTTGTGACGATCTTGCGGAAGCTTTCCGGGCGCGCGGCTTCGCAGGGGGGCCGCGATCATACTTCGCATCGTCTGGTGGCCCTCGGCATGTCGGAACGGCGCGCCGTCTGGATGCTTTATGGACTGGCCGGGCTTTCGGGATTTCTGGCGATCATGGTTCGCCAGGTAAAACCGGATGTGAGTCTTGCCCTTCTGGCCGCGTTCATTCTGGTACTGACGCTGCTCGGCGTTTATCTCGCCGGAGTAAAAGGATACGACGAAGAAGAGGACTTGCGCGCCACGCGTGATAAACCGCTCTTCGCTTTTCTGGTCGATTTTTCCTACAAGCGTCGCATCTTCGAAGTGCTGCTCGACGTGGTTCTGATTGTGCTTGCCTATTGGTCGGCATACGCGGTTAAGTTCGAGCCTTTTTCGGACAGCCCGGCATGGAAACTTTTTCTGCGGACCTTGCCGGTGCTCGTCGTCGTACGGTTGGCAGCATTTTTGTTGTTTGGCGTCTATCGAGGTATCTGGCGCTACACGAGCATTGACGATCTGATGGCATTTGCGAAAGCCGTGGCAGCCGGTTCGCTCGTAAGTCTGGTGATCGTTTTGTTCAAGTTCCGTTTCCAGGGATTCTCGCGGGCCATTTTCGTGA
Source organism: Blastocatellia bacterium (assembly GCA_033856735.1). Taxonomy (GTDB): domain Bacteria; phylum Acidobacteriota; class Blastocatellia; order Pyrinomonadales; family Pyrinomonadaceae; genus UBA11740. The sequence goes on along the minus strand of JAWVEM010000158.1, from coordinate 15,790 downwards.
TTGACGCGTTGGTCATGCTCATGCTGCTGGCGGGGAGCCGAGTCGCTTTTCGATTCTTTCGCCAGGTCCTCCCGGCGGGCAAAGGCGATCACGGACAGCGCGTGTTGATTTATGGCGCCGGTGACGGGGGCGAGTTGCTGTTGCGGGAACTGCTGAACAATCGCGAGCTAAGCTATGCTCCGGTTGGATTCATTGACGACGATCCGAAGAAGCTGGGGAAGGTAATCCACGGCTTTCGCGTTTTCGGGGGAAACGGAATGCTGGGCAAGATCGTCGTCGATCACCAGATCGAGCAGTTGCTAATCTCGACCCCGCGAATTTCAGAAGTTCGACTCGCGGAGATTGTCCGCGAATGTGAAGCGCACAATATTGAACTGAAGCGCTTATCAATCAGATTAGAAAATTTCCGAGGGCCCGCTAACGGGGATGCCGCGCTCGGCGCCTGATAAGCTGCCGGCTAAATCCAGTTCAATGACGAATTCGAAATCTCCATCTGTGGTTACGATCCGTCTGGGATCACGGATGCGCTGGTTGCTGTTGCTGCCGGCGTTGCTCGCGATCTTCGGCGCCTGGTTCGCGGTACGTTGGTACGTCGGCAACACTATTGCCGAATATGCGCCCGACGTTACCGAAGGCGGGCTCGACATGGCCCGGATGGCGGTGCGTTGGGCACCCGGAGATCCGCTTGTGCACTGGAGACTCGGGTCGCTGGAGGAAAAGGTTTTCAGCGCCGAGAATATGGCTGCCGCCGTAAATGAATACCAGACGGCAGTGCGGCTATCTCCGAACGACTATCGCTATTGGATGGAACTCGGTCGGGCGCTCGAGGCCAATGGTGACCGGGAAAATGGCGAGAAGGCTTTGCGACGCGCAGTTGAACTGGCCCCGGCCTACTCTCATCCACGCTGGCAGTTCGGTAATTTGCTTCTGCGCGAGGGAAAGTTTGGTGAAGCTTTCGACCAGCTTGGCCGCGCCGCCGAATCCGACAATGAAATGCGCCGGCCGGTATTTGACCTGGCCATGCAGGTCTTCGACGGAGACGTAAACGAAGTCGTCAAAGAGGCATGTACGTCCCCCGCCGCCCGTCTACAGTTTGTGATCTACCTGGTGGGTACCGAAAAGTACGACGATGCGCGGCGAATATTAGGCACTGTCAGTTCGGCAGAGCGCAGGGCGCACACCGAGCTCGATCGCGATTTGCAGGAATCGCTGATTAGGGAAAAGCAATTTCGCGCTGTGCTCGGCCTGCTGCGCGAGGATCATCCGGATACGGATCTGCCGGCGCCCGAGCATTTTTGGAATGGAGGATTCGAAACCGGTCTGGCGCTCACGGGCGCGAACAATTTTAACTGGATCCTCGAATCCCGCGGGGCGGTGCAGGTTGCGATTGATTCCCATGGCCACAGTGGCCAGAAAAGTTTACGTCTTGTCTTCAAAGCGACCAGGAGCCTCGATAAAATCCCAGTGTCGCAGACCGTTGTAGTCGAGCCGGGCACTCAATATCACTTCGAATGTTATTTGCGGACCGACGATCTGATCAGCGCCAGCACGCCCGTTCTGGTGGTTCTCGATGCAGTCGACAGCGCCACGCTGGCAGCATCAAGCCCGATCCCTACGGGAACGAACGGCTGGCAGCGCGTCAATTTCGATTTCACAACGAAGCCCAAGCACGATGGCATAATCGTCGGCTTCAATCGGCCCCCGTGTACCGGGGATGCGCAGATTTGTCCGATCCTGGGAACTGTTTGGTATGACGACTTCAATATCCAACGCGTCGGAAGTCCCGGCCCTCCGGGAGGAGACGGAGCTGGCGCCAAGCGCTAGGCCGGCGATAACCGAACACAGCCCGACACGGCACACGCTCGCCGGTCGCCTCGCTTTTCTGACGATCTGCGTGGCGATCGTCTTGACTGCGCTTGCGTATGGCACGGTGCATTACTGGGCGCTGGCGGCTTTTGCCGCGAGCGCCGCGGGTATCGTCTGTCTCTGGTGCGTTGATCGCGTGATGCTTCGTTCGGTGCAGTTCAGCCGCAACGCCTTACAGTGGCCATTGTTGGGTTTGATCGCACTCGGCCTGTTTCAATTGTTGCCGCTGCGCACAGCGGACAATGCCGGGCTGGCACTATCGCCAGCGCGCGCTTTGTCTCTGGATCCTTATTCGACGCGGCTGTTCCTGGTGCAAGTGATCTCGCTGGCCGTTTACTTTTTCGCCACGCTAATTTTCACAGACACACCGCGCCGGCTGCGGACGATCGTCAGAACGATCATGATCTTCGGATTTATCCTGGCGATGTTTGGTCTCACCCAGTCTTTCACCAGCGACGGCACCCGAGTTTACTGGTTTCGTCAATTGACTCAGAGCCAGGCTTTTGGGCCATTCATCAATCGGCATCACTTTGCCGGCTATATGGAACTGACAATCGCAATTCCGCTCGGCTTGCTGTTCTCAGGATCTATCGAGAGTTACAAGCGCCCGATTTATGCGTTCGTAGCGATGATGATGGGCGTGGCGTTGATCATGACGAATTCGCGGGGCGGAACAATCAGTCTGGCCGCCGAGATTTTGTTTCTGGTGGTCGTCGCCGGTCCGGGTTTGCGGCGCGGAGAACGCCGGCCGCGGGCCCAACGCATTCGTTCGGCGTTGCTGCGAGCCGGTCTGGCGTTTGGACTGATCGCGGTTCTGATCGGAGGCACGATCGCAGTGGGCGGCTCGGACTCCTTTACTCGTTTGCTGGGCACGGTTAACTCCGCCGATCCAACTACCGGTCGTTCGCATTTTTGGAGCGTGACCCTCGACGTGATCAAAGCCTACCCGGTGGTCGGATCCGGTTTTGGCTCATTCAGTGTGATCTATACGCGCTACGATTCGCGCAACGGTTTCTATCGCTTAGAGCAGGCACACAACGATTATCTGCAGACGCTGGCTGACGGGGGAATCGTCGGGGGCGTCCTCGGACTAGCCTTTCTCATAATTCTTTTTGGCCGCGGGTTCGCGCGGCGCGAAACTGACGACAAGTTCAGACGCGGCGTGGCTACAGGGGCCCTGGCCGGTTGTTTTGCGGTGCTCGTCCACAGCTTTTTCGACTTCACCCTGCATACGACTTCGAACGCTTTGCTGTTTTTGATTCTCGCGGCGTTGGCCACCCAGGACAGTCGCGTCGTCTATGGCTCGCCGGGGCGCGGCGCCCGCCGCCGGCGCCGGACGCGCGATGCTCAACTAGAGCCGCCGCCGGCCGAAGTGCCGGCGCTTGAGGCGGTAAATACAGCCTGAAAGTAACGCCAGTTTGGTTTGTATCTTTTCCGTCAGAGGATGTAGTCTGTGGACTGCTCTTTTCCGATCTGTTGACTTAAGTCCATCGCCCCCTGGCTCATCGAAGGAGATCGTTTTCCAGTGTCTTCGGCAGCAGCCGCCAAGGTCTCGCCCGGCCAAGAAGAAGCAAACCAGCCGTCAACCCTGGCCGAACTGTGCCTGCAGGCCATCGCTCGTCATGACAAGCCCGATGCCGTGAATGAGAAGCGCGACGGCCAGTGGGTGCGCATCTCAGCCGCGGAATTTGTGCGGCGGGTGCGTCATGTCGCGCTCGGCCTGGCCGACTTGGGTATCGACGCCAAAGATCGCGTCGCGCTAATCTCCGAGAATCGACCCGAATGGTCCATCGCGGACCTTGCCATCCTCAGCCTCGGCGCTGTGACCGTTCCAATTTACACCACCCAATCGATCGATCAGATTCAATTTATTCTGGAAGACTCAGGCACGCGGGCCCTGTTGATTTCGGGCGGCCGCGTGCTCAAGCACGCGCGCCAGGGATTTGATGGATTGCCGCAGCTCGAGCATGTCGTCGTATTCGACCCTCAAGCTGCCGGTACGCTTGACAGGGCCGCGACCCTGGAAAGTGTTGAAGCGCGGGGCGCTGCGATCGAGCGCGATGACGCCGCGGCTTTCGACAGGCTGCTGGCGCGAGGCCGCAGTGATGAGTTGGCGACGATCATCTACACCTCGGGCACGACCGGCGAGCCAAAGGGCGTCATGCTAACCCACGACAACTTCATTTCCAACGTGCTCTCGATCACCGGCGGGCTACCCATCGAGCCGACGGACGTTTCGCTTTCAGTGTTGCCGCTGTCGCACATTTTCGAGCGCACTGTGTTTTACGTCTTCTGCTATATGGGCGTCTCAGTTAATTACGCAGCGTCGATCGAACAAGTAGGCGAATACCTGCGCGAGGTACGCCCGACGATTATGACGGCGGTGCCGCGGCTCTTCGAAAAGGTCTATCATCGGATTCTTAAGAAGGGCATGTCGGCCGGCGGTTGGCGAAGCAAAATCTTCGCCCGCTCTTTAGTGATCGGGCAGACGTACGCCGAATTGAAAGACAAGGGACAGCGCGTGCCGCTTTCCCTGCAGTTGCGCCACGCGATTGCCGACCGCCTGGTATTTACCAAATGGCGCGACGGCGTCGGCGGGCGCTTGCGTTACTTTGTTTCCGGCGGCGCGCCGCTTTCGCCCGCGCTTTCGTATTCCTTTCTGGGTGCGGGCATCAAGATTTTGCAGGGCTATGGCCTGACCGAAACCTGCATCGTCTCCGCCAATCGTCCCGACGATAATCGCGTGGGCTCAATTGGCAAACCGTTCGACGGAATCGAAGTTGTGATCGCCGCAGACGGTGAGATGCTGATCCGCGGACCCAACGTGATGCGCGGTTACTATGGCCATCCTGACTCAACGCTGGCCGCGATGAATGACGGGTGGTTCGCCACGGGTGACGTCGGCCACATAGATGAAGCGGGCCACCTGTTTCTGACCGATCGCAAAAAAGATCTTTTCAAGCTCTCGAACGGCAAGTACATCGCGCCGCAACAGCTCGAGAGTCTCTTGAAGCAGAGCGAATTTATTAGCCAGGTCGTCGTGGTCGGCGCCAGCCGCAAGTATCCGGTGGCCCTGATCGTGCCCGATTGGGAAGCACTGAAAAGCTCTCTGCGATCTGCCGGTGAATCAGTCGCCGGTAGTCATGCCGAGTTAAGCGGGCAACCCAGAGTGATTAAGATGGTCCAGAAAGACGTAACCACGATCACTGCACACCTGGCCGACCACGAGCGCGTCCGCCGCGTGGCTTTGTTACCGGAAGAATTCTCCATCGATAGCGGCGAACTCACGCCCACCTTGAAAGTAAAGCGCAACGTGATCGATGCGAGATACGGCGATCGGATCGACGAGTTGTACGGCTCAGCTTAGCCCGCGAACACTCCGCAAAGAACCTCATTGACAATTGTTATGCTTCAGAGTAGAACACTCACCAAAGTGACGCGATCGATATGGTGACGAGCCCTCAAAAAATCTAATGACCATAATCCGCTGACGTGATCGCTCCTCTCCTTATCGCCTAATTTCTTGCGAGGTAACCTGGTTTGGTTTCACAACAACTCTCTCATTACCGAATTATTGAAAAGCTCGGCGCCGGCGGTATGGGAGAAGTGTTCCTCGCGCATGACCTCACCCTCGATCGCAGAGTGGCTATCAAGATCCTGCCTGCGAAATCGATCGAAAACGAGCAGGCCAAGAAGCGGTTGTTCCGCGAAGCAAAAGCTGCTGCTACTCTCGACCACCCAAACATCTGTACTATTCACGAAGTCAACGAAGAAGCGGATTCACCATTCATCGTCATGCAGTACATTGACGGCGTGACTCTCGCAAACAAGGTCAGGAACAATCCTCTCGCGCCGGCGGAAGTCGTCAATATCGGAATTCAAGCGGCGGAAGCACTTGCCGAAGCGCACTCTCGCGGCGTGGTTCACCGGGACATCAAGCCCCAGAACATGATGATTACTGCTCGGGGGCAGCTCAAAATTCTGGATTTCGGCTTGGCCAGGCAAATTGTGAATCAGCCGGCCGTGGACTCAGAGGCGCAGACTGAAACCCGGCTTACTGAGGAGGGGCAGATCGTCGGCACCGTTGGTTATATGTCTCCCGAGCAGTTAAGGGGATATGAAATTGACGCCCGCAGCGACGTGTTTTCGCTCGGGGTGACGCTATATGAATGCGCGACCGGCTCGCCCGCTTTCACCGGAAACAGTGCGATTGAGATTTCGTCGCAGATTCTCCACGTCGATCCTCCCAAACCTTCCAAGGTTAAGCCGGGGATTCCGCCCGCACTGGAACGCGTGATCCTCAAAGCGATGGCTAAGGAGATCGAAGAGCGTTATCAGTCGGCCAGCATCATGCTGGAAGATCTTTACCGCTTGCGAGGATCGATCTCGGGAAGCAGTGAGATGCTGACTCGGCCGTTGACGCTCGATCAACGCCCGGCGTCCGTGGCCACTGTAGTGTCCCGAGCGTGGCAACGTAAACCAATCAAGATCGCTGCATTCCTGGTGCCTGTGTTGCTAGTCGGGATCCTGTTAGGTTTGCGTCTCTGGCATCCGGCTTTGCATCAACCGTCGCCTGAGGCTAAGAACTGGTACGAGCAGGGACTGGTCGCAATGCGGCAGGGAACTTACTATCAAGCCAGCAAGAGACTGGAGCGGTCGATTGGCTTGGACGACGGATACGCACTCTCGCACGCGCGTCTGGCCGAAACCTATTTGGAAATGAACGACTCGGAAAGGGCCATGCAGGAGTTGCTGCGCGCGATCTCGCTGGCGCCCAATCGATCGAGTCTGGCGACGGCGGATGCCTTATACCTGGACGCGGTCGGAGCAACAGTAAGACGAGAATTCCCCGCGGCGATTGATGCCTATCGCAAGCTTCTCGATCAGGTCCCGGGACCGGACAAGGCAAACGCGTATGTGGATCTCGGGCGCGCCTATGAGAAGGACGAGAAGTTGGACAAGGCGGCCGAGTCCTACATGCAGGCCGTTAAGCTCGACCCGAATTCTCCGGCCGGATTCCTGCGCCTGGCAGCCCTCTACAGTCGCCGACAGGACTCGCAGCACGCTGAGGAAAATTTCAAACAAGCCGAGAACCTCTATCAGGCTATGTCCAATGCGGAAGGGCAGGTCGAGGTGCTCTATCAGCGTGGCGCGCTCCTCGCCCGGACCGGGAAGTCACCTGAAGAAGCCAGGACGCAGTTGGAAAAAGTGCTTGAGATCTTGAAAAACGTCGACGACAAGCAACAGGTCGACAACAAGTACCAGTTGGTAAAGACCGAGTTGCAATTGAGCCTGGTCGCACGCGATCAGGGAAGCCTGGAGCGTGCCAAGGCGCTGGCCGCCGACGCAATCCAGCTGGCGCAAAACTATAATCTGAAGAACCTGGCTGCGAATGGCTTGATCGATCTCGGTTTGGCTCTGATCAGCCGGGGAGATTTCGAGGAAGCAGGAAAGTATTTCAAGCAGGCGCTAGACCTGGCAGAGCGGGACGGAGCCCGGAGCAGCAAGGTGCGGGCTACTCTGGCTCTGGCCCGATTGAATCAACAGTTGGGTAATAACGACGAAGCGATTTCCGAGGCCCAGCAGGCCCTGACTTTTTACCAAGCCGGCGGCTACCTCAAAGAGACATCGATTGCCTTGACGGTGCTGGGCCGCGCGCACCAAGACAAAGGCGAAGAGGACGTTGCGCTAAAAATATTTGAACAACAACTGCAACTTTCCCGGGACGCTGACGATCAGTCGGGCGTGGCGGATTCTCATATGAACCTGGCACTGCTGCGCGGCCTCAACCAGGACATGTACTCTGAGGCGCTTTCCCATCTGGACGAGAAGTACAAGATTGACGAGGCGCGAGGCGCGCAAGGCGGAATGGGTTTCGATCAAATGAATCGAGGCGCCTTTCTCTGGCAACTCGGACGATATCAGGAAGCGCGGGCGGCCCTCGATGCGGCTTTTAAGATTGCCAACCGTCCCGAGGGAAACTACAAGACCGTGCTGGCATGGGTACCCCTGACGAATGCCCAGATAGCTTTGAGCGAGCGGCGCTATGACGACGCCAAAAAGGAGAGTCAACTTGCTCTCGATACCTCAGCTTCGCAATTCCCGGATGTGACGCTGGAGGCGAAGTACTGCATGGGACGCGCGCAGGCCTTCACGGGTGCTGTCGACGCTGGCAGAAAGTCGTGCGAGGAAGCCGTGGCTATGGCGAGGAAGGTAAACTCGCCGCAACTGATCTCCGGCGCCCTGTTGGCGCTCGCCGAGGTGATGCTGATCGGGCACGACCCAAAAGGCGCTCTGGAGAATTCACTTGCGGCGCAAAAGATTTTCGCTCGGGCCGGACAACAGGATTCAGAATGGCGCGCCCAGCTTATCGCGGCGCGCGCGCAGCAATTAATTGGAGACAAATCGGCGGCACAACGCTATGCTGCACAAGCTGATAAGCTGTGTGCGGGTCTCGAGGATAAATGGGGCAAGGAAGCTTACGCAGGCTATTTGCGGCGGCCCGACATTCAAAACTATCGCAGTCAGCTCGATCAGATCCTGAAGCTCGGCAAATGAAGTAAGACCAAATCACAAAGGAGAAAACAAGCATGACACCCTACACTCAGATCTCTAATTATGGTGGTAATCAATTACCGCCGACCCTTTACTTCGGCACGGCTGGCGGCGACCCGGGCGGCGGCAGTGTGGGCGGGGGTAAGCGGAAGACCGCCAAAAAAACCGCCAAGAAGGCGGCGCCGAAATCGAAGAAAAAGCGGTAGTGTTAGAGTCTATCAGCGGTCCAGGCTATTAACCGCAATAGCAACGTCGGGACCGGCATGGTTCGGTGAATCATGCCGGTTCTGAGCTATCGCCGATGAAATGAATTCGTGATTTCGGCGTTTATGAAATCACTTGTGGCGCGCGCATGCCTCACGTCTATTGCACCAACCCAATCGATCTGACTGCGAAGGCTTCGTCTGCCTGGCGGCCGCGATGAGAATCTCACATTGCGATTTGTAGGAGACGATTATGGCTGAAAGAGACACGGGCGCCCGAGCCCGACTGCAGGAAGTGCAAACTTCGGCTGCCACAATGCTGCTGTCGAAGTTCCTCAAAACCTTTGATCGGAAATCCAGGTTATCGAAAAGGGATCGCCTGCGAATCGTGCAACAGGCGCTTCTCTTGCTCGAAATGAATTATGTGCACCTGCCGCTCAAGCGCGCGATGCATGCCATCGATCCGATCCAGCGGCTCAGACTGCTCCGGTTCCGTCTCATGGAAGCGAAGGAATCTGAGCTCCAGACTGGAATGCAGTTCCACCGGCGGATGCTGGAAATTTTCGCTTCCACTCGCGATCTGCACACAATGTATTTACTGCCGGCGCCCTTTCGCGATCAGATAGCCTTTCTTCCCTTCCTGGTCGAACAGTACTTTGAAAAAGGAGGCAAGGTCGAGAAGTTCATGGTCTCGCGCGTAGTCGACGAATTCCTGCAGCGCAAGCCCGACGCCGGACGCGAACTTGATCTTTTCGAACCAGGCGTCGAGGTCCTTTATTGGAACGGCGTGCCCATCCGCCGGGCCATTGCCATAAACGGGGAAGCTCAAGCCGGCAGCAATCTCGAAGCAAGATTTGCGCGCGGCCTCGACAATCTGACGATTAGACCGCTCGATATGTCGATGCCTCCGGATGAATCCTGGGTGGCCCTCACCTATCGATCGAAGAAGGGTGAAATCCTGACGCTGAAACAGGAGTGGTCGGTCTATGCCCTGGGCGATACGGCGTTGGCCACCAGATCCACCATCAAGAAGCGCGCCGCGATCGACATCAAGAAAACCAAGATCAATCAGCTAAAGAGAAAGCTCTATGTTGACCGGAAGGTAAACGTGCGCAGGGAGTTTGCAGACATCTTCTATGCTGAGGTCAAAAAAGTAGATGGGAAAGACCTCGGTTATCTTCGCGTGTTCAGTTTTGACGTTGAAGACCCTGAGAAATTCGTCAGCGAGGTTTGCCGGGTAATCAGGTCGCCGGACTTTCCACAGGAAGGACTGATCGTAGATGTACGAGGCAACGGTGGCGGCAAAATCAGAGCAGGCGAGCGCCTGCTGCAATTGTTCACGCCGCATCGCATCCAACCCGAGCTTTTCGAATTCATCAACACTCCGCTGAACCTCGAGATTTGCCGGCTGGCCCCCAAGCAATGGAATCTTGCCCGCTGGGCTGCTTCGATCGCTGAATCCGTAGTGACCGGCGCGACTTTCTCGACCGGCTTTCCGCTTAACTCGGACGAATCCTGCAACGACATCGGCCAGGTGTATCACGGGCCGGTGATTCTAATCACCGACGCGCTCTCTTACAGCACTACTGATATTTTCGCGGCCGGTTTCCAGGACAACGGCGTTGGTGAGGTCCTCGGTACCAGCGACAACACGGGCGCCGGCGGCGCGAATGTTTGGTGGTACGAGGATTTAATGAACGCGGTCCGCAAAGCGCCAAACTCGCCATTCAAGCCGCTGCCCAAAGGCGCCGATCTGCTGGTCGCCGTCCGCCGCAGCATACGGGTAGGCCGGCAGGCCGGAAGACCTCTCGAAGAACTGGGCATCGCTCCCGACCACCGGCACTACATGACTCGACGTGATCTGCAGGAGGCGAATGACGATCTGATCAAGCAGGGCGCGCGGATCCTGGCCAGGAAGCCGATCTATTCCCTCTCAGTGAAGGCTTCCCCATGGAAAGACGGTTTCCGAGACGTGGTGGTACGCGCGCGATCGAAGGTGCAATCGGGGAAGAAAATACAGAACATCGCGCGCCTGGATGTTTACCTGGGCGGCCGTCCGTACCGGACTTTCGACGCGCGAAACGGTTCGATAAATTCCAAGCGGCTCACCCTGAAACACCGTCGGGGAAAGAACAATCTGCTGGTGCAGGCGTTTGACGGCGCAAACAATATCGTCGCCGCTTACCGGCATAAATAGAGCTTGCGGCTGGTATCAAAATTCGTAAGCTGCGCAGACTTGAATCCGAATTAACCATTCCGCTCAATGATCTCAAACGGAATCTTCGTGTCGGCAAACACTTGCCACAAACTCACACGGCCATCTTCCACTTCGGCTCTCCAGGCTGCCGGGAGACGCCAGCTTTCACCTTCCTGATTCTTAAAAGAGCCGCCGGCAAAACCAAACAGCGCGAGCTTCTCGCCGTCTTCAAAGACTTCAGTTACTTCGATTGAGTAATCGGGAAACCATTCGAAGTAGCCGCGCCAGCCGGCGATCATTTTCTCTCTGCCGCTAACCTGGTTGCCGTGGGCGTCGATGAACGTGTGACCATCGCTCATTAAAGCAGTAAGGCCTTCGATGTCGTGTGCGTTGATGCATTCGATGAATGCGAGCACGGGTTCTTTCATGGCGGCGGATATTAGCACGACAACCAGGTCTTCCCTCACGATTTGTAGTTGGGAGCGTTAGAATTTGGAGTGCGGTGGCAAGCGGAGCGCGACACCGGTTTTGATATCTGTGACCCAGCCACCAAAGCCCCGTCGCCGCTTCGCTCTGCCGGTGCACTCCAAATCACTTCTGAGCAATCCACAGTCAAACGCTTGTTTGCTTCTCTAAACGAAGCGTACTATGACCTCGTTCATGGAGCAGTTAAAAAGGTGAAGGAGCGTTACCAATGATCTATCGAACTTTGGGCAGCACCGGCGAGAAAGTTTCAGCGATTGGGGTGGGCGGCTGGCATCTGGGACTTGGCCACGTTGATGAGCAACTGGCGATTCGCATCATGCGCTCGGCCATCGATCGCGGCATAAACTTTCTGGACAATTGCTGGGACTACAACGAAGGCGTCAGCGAGACTCGCATGGGCAAAGCACTGCGCGACGGCTATCGTGAGAAGGCATTCGTCATGACCAAGATCGACGGCCGGACGAAGAAGGAAGCAATGAAGCAACTGGACGAATCGCTCGATCGTCTGGAAGTCGACTGCATCGATCTTGTCCAGCATCACGAGATTATTCGCTTCGAAGATCCGCACCGAGTCTTTGCTGACGACGGAGCCAACGCCGCACTCGTCGAGGCACGGCAGGCCGGCAAGCTGCGCTATATCGGCTTCACCGGTCATAAGGATCCGCGCGTACACTTATACATGCTCGAGATTGCCGAGCAGCATGGATTCAAATTCGACGCGGTTCAGATGCCGCTCAATCTGATGGACGCGCACTACCGCAGCTTTTCGAAAGAGGTGGTGCCGGAGCTGGTCAGGCAACAGATTGGAATTCTGGGAATGAAGAGTATGGCAAACGGCATTCTGCTGAAGTCGCATACCGTGACTCCCATTGAGTGCCTGCACTACGCGCTGAATCTGCCCACGTCTGTCGTAATCACCGGTATGGACAGCATGGAGATCCTCGATCAGGCATTCGAAGCTGTTCGCACATTTCAACCGCTCCAGCAGGAAGCCCTCGATGCGTTGCTGGCGAAGACCTCTGACGCCGCCTTGACGGGTCAGTTCGAACCTTTCAAAACAACTTCAATCTTTGACGGCACCGCGCAGAACCCGGATTGGCTGGGAGAGGAACCGCCCGAGATCCGGCAGCTCCTGCCTGGCTGAGGCCCGGAATGCGATAACGACGCCCGACCCTGAGGGAGAGCCTAAGCTGTTGGCTATAGCAGTACGAATTCATAACCTGAGAAGGCGAGACAAGAATGTCTAGTGAGAACAAGGCCGGCGAGAAAAGTGATCGCGTGCGCACCTCTTCCAAAACCGGTGATGCTCAGGCTCAGAAAAATGTCGAGTCGATCATGGAGTTGGAGAGGAATGCCAGACTTAGCCGATCCACGGCCGAACACATCGCGGATAAAATAACCAACTTTGCCGGCAGCACGCCTTTCCTCATTCTTCACCTTGTTTGGTTTGTAGTCTGGGTGCTGGCGAACGTGGGTTTGATTCCAGGGGTGAGCCCCTTCGATCCTTTTCCGTTCAGTTTTCTGACCCTGGTCGTTTCGTTGGAAGCGATTTTTCTCACGCTGCTGGTGCTGATGAGTCAAAACCGCATGATGAAAGAAGCGGACAAGCGGACGCATCTGGATTTGCAATTGAACATGCTCGCTGAACAGGAATCGACGGTGCTCTTAAAATTGGTGCGAAAGATCAGCCAGCATCTTGGCCTCGAGGAAGATAAAGATCAAACCGCAGATGAACTCGCGGAGGAGACCGATGTGCACAAGTTAGCGAAGAAGCTGGATGAGCATTTACCGGGTTAAGCGAGAGAAGCGTCTCGGTTTGACGGGTATTTAGAGTACCGGCTTTAGTCGGCTTCTTTTCCGCGTCGTAAAAGCCCGACTGAAGTCGGTACTCTGTACGCCTGCTTCCCGAGTTTACCGCTTTCGCTCACTCACTTTGTTTTAGAACGAGCCGGCTTACTGAATTTCTTTATCCCGGCGTTTACCACCTCCATCGCCCGATCGGGCCCGTACCGACCGAGCACTTCAAACTCTTTTCCTTTCGCGTCGTTATACGAGACGAAGAAATGTTCGATCTCGTCGAGGACGTTATGGGGCAGATCCTCAAGCGTGCGGACTTCAGAATGGTTGCGGGAATCCGTAGCCACCGCTATCAGCCGGTCGTTGCGAGTTGTCTCTTCCTCTTCGGTTTGATTCGCTTCTATGACGCCAATCAATCGGCCCGGAACCAGGCAGCCAGGAAAAGCCGGCTCGTCCATGAGGACGAGCACATCCAACGGATCGCCGTCACCGCCGACCGTCGAGGGAACGTAACCGAAGTCGAAAGGAAAGACGGCCCCCAGCGGGAGCACGCCGCCCAACTTAAAAACTCCGCGCTGGTCATCGTACTCGAATTTATTCCTGCTGCCCTTCGGAGTCTCAATCACAATGTTGAGCTCATCCGACTCGGCGTCGAACGCTTCCAGCGCGAGGAAAGGACTCTTTAGATTCTTATGGGCCATTCGATGTTCTTAGTGTGGTGGATCGTGATCCAGTTTTGGCAGCCTGGTGTTATGTCTCCAAGCGCCCGCAAGTAACAAGTCCGCTTCTCGCAGTCGGTCGAGCCTTTCGGTCCCGAAGGGACCAAATGTTTATAGAAGGAGGCTCCAAAGAAACGTTGAAGCTCCGGAGGAGCGAAATATTTGGCTGTTGTGAGTTACATTCAGCTCCCACGGGGCTAAAGAACTCTTCTTGGCAACCCGAGCTATAAACATCTGGCCGCTCCGCGGCCAAGGCATAATTTGTGGTTAACTTTAGAGACCCTTCTTAGGCCGTCTTGCGCCGCCGGTCAGGTTCCTTCGCCACGCCCTTGAACGACTTTCCGTTTTCCTTCACATTCTTGAACTCGCCTTTGCTTGGACTACCTTTGGTTTCGTCTCGCTCAACCCATTCATTCGTGCGCGGGTTCTCAACCTGGGTCCGCTCTTTAACTGATCCTTTTCGAGATCCTGCCCCTGTGTTCTTAGCCATGTTCGGTCATCTCCTTCATAAATTCGTTATTTGAGAAATAGCCTAAGCAAGCGCAATACCGAATATCAAAGCTGTTTCCTTCCCGCTGATCGTTGTCGGAAAATTCCAGCTCGGCATTATGGTAGCTCGGTCGATCGGATCAGGAAGTTGGATAGACGGAGCCGGCTCGTTTAGGTCCATCTTTAGGACTATGGCTGCGTAGGTCGTCTCTAATTAGAACATGATGGATGAGATTCGAGGCAGTAGCTCGCGCGTCATCTGAGCTCTCCCTCACGGCCGGGCTACTGCCCCGTTGTTCGTCGCAAATCGGGGATCAGATCCGGGCCAACAGCGACAAGATTCTCTCTTCGATCAGGTCCCGCACCGTCCTGAACCTGTTTAAAGGAAGGTCTTTCGGATCGGGGATGTTCCAGTCCTCGCGCTGCTTTGCGCTTACGAACGGGCAGGCATCGCCGCATCCCATCGTCGCCACAAAATCGTATTCGATGTCGGGAATCTCAGACAGAGACTTGGACTGGTGCCCGGAGAGATCGTAACCAACTTCGCGCATTGACTCGATCGCTTTCGGATTGATTCTGCCTGATGGACGCGAGCCCGCACTATAAGCTTCAAACTGTTTGCCGCCATGAATGCGCGCAAAGGCCTCAGCCATCTGGCTGCGGTTTGAATTCTCAACACAAACAAATAGAAGACGTTTTCGAGTGGACGAGTCGGGACCGGGCGAATCACTCATGTTTCTTTCCTGTCTCGTGCGGCAGCATCACTGCTTCAGAGTTGTTTGGTAAAGAAGGCGCGAGCCAGCTGAATAACAAGGTTGCTGCCGCGGCGCCAATAAGTTGCGCGATTATAAAGCCGGGTGCATCGAGGGGCCGAATACCTGCGAAGGTGTCGCTGGCGGCACGCGCCAGCGTTACCGCCGGATTGGCGAACGAGGTTGATGAAGTAAACCAGTACGCAGCCATGATGTAAGCGGCCGCTGCGAACGGAACCATCGCCGACCGGAACCGCACACATCCCCAAATGACCGCGACCAGTCCAAACGTGGCGACGAACTCACTAAACATTTGCCGCATGCCCGCCCGCGCGTGACGCGAAGCAAAGAACAGAGGCAATCCAAACATCACGTGCGCAATCGCTACTCCGACAAACGCGCCGGATACCTGCGCCGCAATGTACGCCGGCACTTCTCGCCAGGCCAACCCGCCCCGTGAGGCATCGGCGAGCGTAACTGCCGGATTGAAATGTGCTCCTGAGATAGGACCAAATGTCAGGATCAGCGCCAAGAGCGCCGCGCCCGTGGCGAGCGTGTTGGCGAGCAGAGCGATTGCCGCGTTCCCACCCGCCAGTCGCTCACCCATAATGCCCGAACCAATAACAGCGGCCAGCAACATGGCCGTTCCAATTAATTCCGCAGTGACCCTCCGGGCGAGATTCATTTCGCGGCGAATCTTAACACGCCGAAGTTAACAACATGTGA
>JAWVEM010000157.1:0-3011 GCA_033856735.1 Blastocatellia bacterium | reverse complement strand
CACGAAACCGATCAAGGCGAAATGAATCGGTTGGAGCTAAGGCTGCGAAAGCGACTGGGGATAGACTCGTAAACTGGGAACCGTTACCCGTGAACAGAAAAGATTTTCCGTCTGTTCACAGTTTACTGTTCACCGTTGACGGTTTACGATTGACTCGCCTCTATGGAAATTGAATTAGCCATCAGTTTTTTTCTGCTTTTGGCGCTGACATCTCTGGCTACCGTTGATATGGCGTTCGGCCAATTGAGCGACGTCGGACTCAGGCGGTTGGCCGCCGAAGCCGAAGAGCATCCGAACGCGCGCTATGCGCCGCTGCTCAAAGAGATTCTGGAAAATCGAGCGCGGTTCAGCTTTACGCTCTCGGCCGCGATCCAAATTCTGCTGGTGGTTTTTTCGGTCCTCGTCACCTACATTTCTCTGCGATGGTTTTCGGCCAACAGTCTCGCGCTCTTCATCTCACTCGCAGCGGGTTTAGTCCTGGGAGGGATTTTTCGCCAGTTCATTCCGCGGATGATCTCTCTGCGCAATCCAGAAGGTAAACTGCTGCGGCTCTTACCGGTCCTCAGGCCTTTCTATCGCATGCTCGCTTTCGCGGCTGAGCCCTGGCATCGCTCGTTTGACCGCCTGCGTCAGCAGGAAGAGCTGCTGGAAGCCAACAGCGACGAAGAGGACGAAGACAACGACGACGACATCCAGGCGCTGATCGACGTTGGCGAAGCTGAAGGCATCATCGAAGAAGAGGAACGCGAACTGATCCATTCGGCTTTTGAGTTTGGCGACAAGACCGTGGAAGAAGTTATGACGCCACGCACTGCCATTGTCGCGTTGCCCAACACGGCGACGGCGCGCGAGGCCTGCGAGGTGATCCTCGAAACAAAGCACTCGCGCTTGCCCGTATTTCGCGATCAAATCGACAACGTCGAAGGCCTGATTTATGTACGCGATCTGCTGCGTTGCTGGGCCGACAATAAAGCCGACGCTCCGATAGCGCCTTTCGTGCGCCCGGTGTATTTCATTCCGGAAACAAAACCACTGGCACGGTTGTTGGAAGAAATGCAAAAAGCGCACGCCTATCTGGCGATGGTGATTGACGAGTACGGCGGTATCGCCGGCCTGGTTACCGTCGAAGATATCCTGGAAGAGATCGTGGGCGAGATCGAGGACGAAGATAAGAGCGGCGAAGACGAAAAAGACATCGTTCCCACAGGCGACGGTGTTTATGAAGTGTTGGGCGGCACTGAGATCGGAAAAATCGAACGACTGTTCGGCATGGAGATCGAAGCCGACGATTTCACCACGATTGCCGGTCTCGTAATCGCGCACAAAGGCAGCGTGCCCCGCGCGGGTGAACAGCTCAGCTTTCGCGGTTTAGATGTTGATGTGCTGGCCGCGGATGGAAAACGCATCGAGCGCTTGCGCGTGAAGCGCGCGCCGGAAACGGGCGAGGCCGCCACCAACCGATGAAGACGAAACTAAGAAAACTCGCCGCAATTATTTTGCCTGTCTTGAATCAACCTTCGGTGTGCGAAGCTTGCGGCGATCCATTCAACTGCGGCGCGAAACTCAGCGGCTGCTGGTGCTCTGAGATCAAACTGAGTGACGAAACACGCGCTGAGTTGAAAGAACGCTATAGCGGATGTCTCTGTCGCGAATGCCTTGAGCGCCTGTCAGAAACGCCTGCGGTCGCGGGCGGTTGATTCCTCGCTACCGCTACGCCCCCAGTCAGAGATTAACCCGCCCGCTACCGCAGGCGGTTCTGACGGTTGACAACGATCGCTCACTCGCCGACTATCGTTCTTCAAGTTCGATAATTCCAAACTCTATTTCACAACGTCTTGGCAAAGAAGCAAAGTAAATTTCTGCGCGGCCGGCGAATTGATCCAAAGCCAATCACCGGCGCCACTGAACTTGTTGATCTGGTCGACAACACCTTTCTGGCTTACAACGCGGCCCGGCTGCGCGAAGCCTGCTGGCTCTTCTCACAGAAAATGCTCGAGCCCGACGTTACCGTGGGCGTGACGCTAACCGGCGCGTTGACGCCGGCGGGTCTCGGCATGTCAGCGTTAATCCCTCTAATCCAGGCTGGCTTTATCGATTGGATTATTTCCACGGGCGCCAATTTTTACCATGACACGCACTTCGGCATCGGCCTCAAGATGCACGAAGGCAATGCCCAGACATCAGACATAGTCCTGCGCGACGAAGAAGTTGTGCGTATCTATGACATCTTTTTCGATTACTCGGTGCTGCTCGATACCGACGCGTTCTTTCGGCGCGTGATCGAGGCGCCGGAATTTCAGCGGCCCATGTCGACGGCCGAGTTTCATTATCTGGCCGGACGTTACGTGTGGGAACGCGAACGCAAACTCGGATTGAAGCACAGGTCTCTGCTGGCCGCGGCGTACGAACACTCAGTGCCGCTTTACACTTCTTCACCGGGCGACTCGTCGATCGGCATGAATGTCGCGGCCAAGGCTTTACAGGGAAACAAGCTGGCTTTTGATCCTTCTTTGGATGTGAACGAGACTGCGTCGATCGTGCTGGCCGCCAAGCGCGGGTTGATTTACAACGAGGTCGGTACCGGGAGCGGTAGTGACCGGGTCAAGCGTAGCCGCAGAAAAAAGGGCAAGTCAGCAATCTTCATTCTCGGGGGCGGCTCGCCCAAGAACTTCGCCCTGCAAACCGAGCCACAGATCCAGGAGGTCCTGGGTATAGACGAACGGGGCCACGATTATTTTCTGCAAGTCACCGACGCGCGACCCGACACCGGCGGTTTGTCGGGCGCAACTCCGGGCGAGGCGGTCTCATGGGGCAAGGTTGATCCCGATCGTTTGCCGGACGCAGTTGTCTGCTACCTCGACTCGACAGTAGCGCTGCCGATCATCACGGCGTATGCTTTAGCCAAACGCAAACCGCGGCAACCTCGGAGGCTGTACGAACGACGTGAAGAGTTCATGAAACTGCTGATCAGTGAGTACCAGAAATCCAGCAGACGATAACCAGCGAACCCG
>JAWVEM010000156.1:0-11638 GCA_033856735.1 Blastocatellia bacterium | reverse complement strand
AGATCCTAACGCGAATGATGGCGGCAGCGGGGTCACTGACGTGCATAGCTCGTCGGGAGACACATCGACCGAAGGCACGCCATACAGTGAATGGTGAGGGTATTTTGGATTTTTGATTTGCGATTTTGATCTGGTCCCGCAACAGAGCCGATCGCAAATCCAAAATCTAAAATCGAAAATTACTATTGATGCCTGCAAATCCCCTCGACCGACTTCTTAAGCCTCGTTTTCCTTCCTCCGCTGTCGGTATCGACAGCGGTCACGCTTCGGTGGTGCAACTTGAACGGACTCGGGGCGCATTCACCGTGAAGCGCGCGGCTTCGATCAATCTGCCGCCGGGTTTGGTGCGCGCCAGCTTCGATGAAAGCAACCTTGAGGTCCCGTCCGAATTAGTCCGAGCTCTTTCAGATTTGCTCGC
The DNA here is from genome assembly GCA_033856735.1 of Blastocatellia bacterium. Lineage (GTDB taxonomy): Bacteria > Acidobacteriota > Blastocatellia > Pyrinomonadales > Pyrinomonadaceae > UBA11740. The sequence continues at coordinate 11,220 of JAWVEM010000156.1, read as the reverse complement.
CGGCGCCGGCCTGCTGCGCCAACGCAAATGGTCGGTGACTTTGCCCGAGACTTCAACGCGCGCCGCGGTGATCGCATTGGAAAGCGCGCCCGGTTCGCGCCGCGAGTTGGAAGAAGTGCTCGAGTGGAAAACCGAGCGCAGCTTTGGCTTGCCCGTATCTGAACTGCGTGTGTCCCGCGAGCAGTTGGCGCCCGACGCTCAACGTCAATCGCGCTATCTGGTCACGGCCGTTCGGAACAGTGTGCTGGCTGAATACGAAGGGGTTTTCGCGGCGCTGGGTTGGCAAGCGGGCTTAATCCTGCCGCGACATGCAGGGGAAGAGCAATGGCTACGCACGGATCAGGAGGGCGACGGCCTGTTGTTGACTGCGCATGCGGAAGGTTTCACGGCAGTGCTCGTGCGCAACAACCGGCCGATTACTTTGCGGGCAGTTTTCTGCCAGGCTGACGAGTGTGACGATGAACTTCATCGCGTGCTATTGTTTTACCGCGAACGATCGGGATCTAATGGACAGGGCAATCAGGCCTCTGTCAACCGTTTATTGATAGTCGGCGATTGGCTGGACAAACAACGCGTCGTCGCGATTGCGCGCGAGACGCTGGGAGTAAATTTGACGCCACTGAGGGCGACAGATGTCGGTCTGATTATCCCGGAGGGCGATTTGACGTTCGATGCGCTTGCCGCGCCCGCCGGCCTGGCTAAACTGGCCTGGTAGAACAAGAAAATAATATACGACCGAGAGGTCTTGTTCTGCTTGAAACTTTCCCTACCCGGGTAACGTAAAACCGGAGCAATTGCATAATGAGCGCAGCGATTTCTATAGCAAAATCTGGCGTTCTCGCTGATAGCGAGCTGGTTCGGAGCGCACTCGCCGGACGCGAAACGTCGTTTGAAGAACTGGTGCGCCGGTATCAGCGGCCCATCGCTGCCTACGTCTATCGCATGGTCGGCGACTATGATGCGGCGCTCGATTTGACGCAGGAGGTCTTTATCAAAGTTTATAACTCGCTGACCCGTTATCGATCTGAGTTCAAGTTCTCGACCTGGATTTACAAGATTGCGCATAACGCCGCGATCGATCATCTGCGTCGCCACGCCGTGCGCGAACAGTCGTTGACCATCGGGATTGACGGCGAGCGCAGGGAGATCTCAATTGAAAGTGGCCGGCTTACGCCGGAGCAGGAAAGCGAGCGGAAAGAACAGCGATTCGAAATCGAATCAGTCGTGCAATTACTGCCTGCTGCTTACCGGGAGCTGATCGTGCTGAGACATTCGCAGGACTTGAGCTACGACGAAATTGCGGAAGTCACGGGTCTACCGCTCGGTACGGTCAAGAATCGTTTGTTCCGCGCGCGGGAAGCCATGCGCGATCACTTACTCCAACGCGGCATCAGCAGTTCGTAGCACGGCTCCACAACTCTATGAAAGTTCCGGCCATTGAAAAGCAGGAGTGCCAGCTCGAAGAGGTGGCCGCTTATCTCGACGGCGAGTTAGCGGGCGTCGCCCTGACGGCCTTTGAAGCGCATCTGGAGACGTGCGCGGATTGCGCCACCGAACTGAGAGGGCAGCGTCAACTGCTTTGCACCCTCGACTTCGCCTTTAATGATTCGCGTTCTTTCGAGTTGCCCCATGATTTCACACGCGTAGTCGCGGCGTATGCCGAAAATGATGTCAGTGGGATGCGCAATAAAGGCGAGCGCCGTCGCGCCGTCCAGTTGTGTGCAATTCTGGCGTTGGTTTCTTTTGCCCTGCTGGGCGCGGCTTCGCGAACGCTGGTTTTCGATCCGGTTAGATCGTTTCTGCGCGTGGCGGGCAGCCTGCTAAACCTCTTGTGGCAGACGATCTTTGATGCCGGCACCGGCATCGCGGTCATCGTTCGGGTTGTCGGGCGCGCGGCCATCCTGGGCCCGCGTGGTTTATGGCTATTCGTGGCCCTGGCTTTAATAATTTCGCTCTCGTTCTTGCCTTTTTTGATCGCCAAATATCATCGCGCGCAAATCATTGAATAGGAGATCCGGAATTTCTATTCAAATCACGGCGAACGATCTCTCGCAAGAGAATCAAATTAGCGTTTGCGCCGCGCAGGCCTTCTGCAAAACAATTGCGTTACTCGCAGCGTTGCTCCTTTTGATGATCGTCGTCCAGGCGCAAGTGGCGTCTGACGAGCATCCAGGGGACCCGCAGGCAAGAGTTATCGATGGGGTGACCAACAACGACGTGTTCGGCCTCGGCCAGTCGCTGAGAATCACGGGTTCGGTCAAGGAGGGGGCGATAGCTTTCGGCGGCGACGTGATTGTCGAAGGCTCGGTCGACGGAGACGTGGCCGCGATTGGCGGCTCGGTAATCCAACGCGAAGGCTCGCGAATTGGCGGCGATGTAATCGTGATTGGCGGCGTCTATCATCATGGCAAGGCGGCGCCCGGACGCGACCCGCAAAGCGTCACCATCATGTACGCCGGTTACGAAGATCAATTGCGTCACGTGATGCGCGAACCTTTCAGCGTGTTGCGGCCGCAATTGTCGGCGGTGTTTTTTGGCACGCGCCTGCTGGCAATGTTGGTCTGGTTCATCATCGCGCTGGCGCTGACCTCGGCAATGCCAAATACAGTCAGCCGGGCCGTGGCCCGTTTGCAATTAACCAGTCTGCGCGTGGCCCTCATCGGTTTACTTGGAACGGTAGTCGTTACCCTGGGCGTGTTCTTAAGTCTATTGGTGCTGCCGCCGATCATTGGGGCGGTGATCTCCATCATGGCGCTGCTGTTGGTGATCGTCGCCACCTTGTTTGGCCGCGTGGTAATTTTTGTGGCCACCGGAAGATGGCTGCAGCGCCGCTTCCTGCCGCGCGTGAAATCTGAGTCGGTAACGTTGCTGATCGGAATTTTTTTCTGGGTAGTGATGGCTTCGCTGCCATATGTTTGGCCAATAATTATCGCCGGCTTGCTGGTGACCAGTTTGGGCCTGGCCCTGACGGCCCGCTATCGCATCAGTTGGAAAAAGCCGCAGCCTGCGAACGCTTGATGGCCGCGGTGTGAAATGCATGTGCTCGTCGTATGCAGGATTGGTAGAGGTCTGTGCCTTCATTCGCAGAGTGGACAGATGATGCGCTGGTCGCGGCTGCCGGCGCCGGCGATGAAACGGCCTTCGAGCAGTTGTTCGAGCGTCATCGCCGCCAGGTAGCGCGCATCGCGGGCCGCTTTTTTCCTCAACGCGAACAGATCGAAGAAATTATCCAGGACAGTTTTACCAAGGCTTACTTTGCGCTCAATACATACCACGGTACGCACGAGGCATCGTTCAGAGCCTGGCTGACGCAGATCGCCGTTAACACTTGTTACGATCAACTGCGGCGCGCGCGGCGCCGGCCGGAACATACCGTCGAAGAATTCGATGATCAGGAAGCGCATGAATTTGCGGGACAGTTTCGGGCCGCCGCCAGCGATGTCGAAAGCGCCCTCGTCTCACGCGATCTGGCCCTGAAGCTTCTGGCGCGGCTGAATGCCGACGATCGTTTGGTGCTTATGCTGCTGGACGTCGAAGGCTTCTCGGTCGCGGAAATTGCGGAAATGACCAAATGGTCGGTGTCAAAAGTGAAGGTGCGCGCGCATCGGGCTCGCGCTCACTTGCGGCGGGTGATGCAGCGGTACTTGTAGGTCCCGGCCGCTGCCCGTTTCCCAGGTGACACGGGAAAAGAATTCTTGTAACTTTCAGGGGCTCGATGTCGTCTTTGTTGAGGAAGGCGCGGAAAGCCTCCCGCACGGTGAATTTCAAAATGTTCAAAGCGAATCAGCAAAATCAGGAAGAATTCGACCGCGTGGGCAGGGCCGTGCTGCTCGCCGCTGCCCAAAATGAGGACGAGGTCGAGGCTGCTGCATCTTCACCATTTCTGTATACGCGCGTGCGCGCCCGGATCGCAGAAGAGCAACGCCGGCGGGCGGAAGCGAGCGGTTGGGCGTCTTTACTCCTGGTGGCGCGCCGGGCGATCCCTGTGATGGCTTTGATTGCGGTACTGGCCGCGATCCTGACGGTGTGGTCGTTGCAGCCGAGCGCTCCATCACCAGGCTACGGGTTAGAGGATGAGGCATTGACAGACACGCGCGACCCGGGAGTCGAACAGGCGGTGCTGACCAAGAACGGTCTGTCGCGTGATGAAGTATTTGCCATCGTTGTTGATCGGAACGCACGGTAAGCATGACGATCGAAAGAGGCCATAGATGACTTTAACGGGCCGCACAACTTTAAAAATCTGGGCAGTGTTGCTAGTCGTATTCGTGCTGGGCAGCGTGACCGGCGCGGCGCTGACCGGCCTCTATCGATCACGCGCAGGCGGCGGCGCGGAAGCGCATGAACGCGCTATGCATGAGCGCTTCGAAAAGATGCGCACCGAGTTGAGCCTTACCGATCAGCAGACGACCTCCGTTCGTACCATCCTCGACGAAACGCGCAACGAGTATCGCGCGTTGCGAACAGAATTAAGACCACGTTTTGAAGAACCTCGCATGAAGGCGCGGACGCGAATTCGTGCCTTGCTGACTCCGGAACAGCAGCAGAAGTTTGACGCTCTGATGGCGCAGCAGGACGCGCAACACGACGAAGAGCAGAAAACGCGTCGGTAAGAAAAGCAGATTCCCGGCTTCCTGGTTTCGGCATCCAATCTTTTGCTCCTGAATATATCAATCTGGACCGAAACTCCTAAAGTTTTGCAACTATCACTCTGACTGAGGCGTAAATAATGGTTAACTTCAAAGGAAGTGAGATAACTGGTGTGAACCGACTATCGATATTCATTGTGGCCACAATTTCCGTGCTGAGCCTGAGCTTTAGCGCCGCCGGGCAAACGCCGGGCGCTTCTCCGTCCACGCCTGCGGTAGCCAGTGTGATCGGCGAGGTTAAAGCCATCGATGCCACGGCAAATCAAATGGTCGTCAGGGCCGATAATGGAACTCTTTTCACTGTCACTTTCAGCGATAAGACACAGTACATGCGGGTGGCGCCGGGCGAGACTTCTCTCGCGAAAGCCACCAAGATCACCATGGCCGATGTGGGCGCCGGCGATCGAGTATTGGCCCGCGGCCGAGGTTCAGCAGAACAGAAAACGACGGTGCCCGCTCTGCAAGTCGTAGTGATGAGCAAAGCCGACTTGGCGAAAAAGCAGGAGCAGGATCGCGCCGAGTGGCGCCGCCGCGGAGTCAGTGGCATTGTTGGTTCGCTTAATCCTTCGACCCGCGAAATAACCGTTTCGAGCCGCACGCTCGCGGGTCTGCCCCAGTCAGTAGTAATTCCCGTGACTGACAAAGTACTGATGCGACGTTACCCGCCGGACACAATTCCGAAGTACAGCGAAGCCAGGGCGAGTAAGTTTGAAGAGGTCAAAGTTGGCGACCAGTTGCGCGCTCTGGGTGACAAGAGCGCCGACGGTAGTCACTTGACCGCCGAGGAAGTTCTGTTCGGCACGTTTAGAATTGCGGGTGGGACTGTAACCGCGATCGATCCGGCGACGAACCAAATCAAGATTAGCGATCTACAGACCAAGAAACCTTTGACGATTATCCTTAAACCTGAGTCGGTGCTGCGGCGCTACCCTCAGGGCGGCATGTTCGGCGGCGGTATGGGTCCAGGAGGACCAGGCGGACGGGGCGCCGGCAATGGAGCGGCCGGACCAGGAACTGGACAAGCGGCAGGGCCAGGAGCCGGACAAGGTCAGCCGCGGCCGCCAGGCGCCGGACCCGGTGGGCCCGGTGGTCCACAAGGCGGAGGACCGGGCAGGGGCGGCGGTAACATGGCGGACTTGCTGGAGAGACTTCCGATCATTTCGATCAACGACTTGAAAGTTGGTGACACGATCATCATGTCGAGTCTGCAGGGCGCAGATCCATCTCAGTTGACGGCGATCTCGCTGGTCACCGGCGTCGAGCCACTCTTGACCATGATGGCTGCGAGGCCGCAGACAGGTGGCCAGCCCGCGCGCGGCCAGGGTGTTGATCTCAATGGCAGCTTTGGCGGTATGTTCGGTGGCGCCGGCGCGCCTTAATCTAACCCTCTGATCTCGCAGTTTTGATGTCAGAGACAACCTGCGAACGGTTTTTTCTAAAATCGCTCGCGGTTGCTTTTTCTTTTAAGAAGAGTTCAAAGATGAATATTCGAAGAGTACTAACTTGTCTGGCGTCTATCGTTCTGATCGCCGCCTTTTCAACGTCGACCCTGGCTCAGGGGAGAGCAAACTTGCGCGGTCAAATTACCGACGAGTTCGGCGCGGTCATTATCGGCGCCAGCGTAACCTTGAGCGATGCCGCGGGCACGCCGAAAACGGCCACCACGAATGCGGACGGTACCTATATCTTCAGCGGCCTGGCGTTGGGCAAATACACGATTCATGCGACGGCGCCGGGATTCGCGACCTCTGAAGACGCTACGGTGGATGTAACCGCGGCCCGCCGTGATCCCCTCAATATTAGCTTGAAGATCGCCGCCATCGAGTCGCAGGTCAAAATTAATTCCGACGCGGCGTTGAGTACGGACTCTACTAACAATGCCAACCAGACGGTAATCTCAGGGCGTGATCTTGATGCATTACCCGACGACCCCGCGGAACTGGCGGCGGCGCTACAGGCTTTGGCCGGACCGTCAATTGGGCCGAACGGCGGCCAGATATTCATCGACGGATTTTCCGGCGGCAATATGCCGCCCAAGGAATCGATTCGCGAGATTCGCATCAATCAAAATCCGTTTGCCGCGGAAAACGATCAGCCGTCTGCGCGTATTGAAATTCTGACTAGACCCGGTTCTGACAAGCTGCGCGGCAGCGCGACGCTTAATTTCAACGACGAAAGTTTGAATTCGCGCAATCCTTTCCAGATCAACTCGAGCAAACGCACGCCGTTTCAGGTGCGCCAACTAGGCGGCAATCTTAGCGGTCCAATTAAGAAAGGGAAGGCTTCGTTTTTCCTCGAGGTTAATCGCAACGAAGTCGATGACAACGGGATCGTCAGGGCGACGATTCTTGATCCGTCCTTCAATATCGTGCAGATCGGACAGGGGGTCGTGTTGCCGACGCGCTTCACGGGTTTCAGCCCGCGTATCGATTATGCGATCAATCCCAAAAACACTCTGGTGGCCAGGTACAATTTCAATCACAGCATTTCCCAGAACCAGGGCGTTAATGGCTTTTCACTGCCCGAGCGCGCTTTCGACACGAATTTCACCTCGCACGTTTTTCAGGTTACCGAGACGGCTGTGATCAACCCGACCACTATCAACGAGACGCGCTTTCAATTTTCTCATAATCGTTTAGAGCAATTGGGCAACAGCACTATTCCCGTGCTGAGCGTTAGCGGCTCGTTCGTTGGAGGCGGCTCCCAGATTGGACACACGGTCAACACCTCGAACCGTTGGGAGTTACAGAACTTCACGCAAATCCAGAAGGGCATGCACACCATTAAGTTTGGTGGGCGTATCCGCAACGTTAGCATTACCGACATCAGCCCCGCTAACTTTGGCGGTCAATGGATCTTCACGGGCGGCACCACGGGGCTGACAAGTATTCAGCGCTACCAGCGAACGCTGCAATTGATGCAACAGAACCAGACTCCCGCTCAGATCCGCGCGGCTGGTGGCGGCGCCGCTCAGTTCAGCATCAATACCGGCAATCCGCTGGCAACCGTCAGCCAGTACGATATCGAACCATATGTACAGGACGACTGGCGCTACAAGCCTAATCTGACTTTCAGCTTCGGCCTTCGTTATGAAGTCCAAAACAACGCCGGCAGCAAGCTCGATTTTGCCCCGCGGTTTGCCGTCGCCTGGTCGCCCGGCGCTGCCGACAGCACCCATCCGCCGAAGACAGTCATCCGCGCCGGCGCGGGAATGTTCTACAACCGTTTCAGCGAAAGCTCGACCCTATTCGCGACCCACAACAATGGGGTCAACATCCAGCAGTTCACCTTTGCGGAATCGGCTAATCCGCTGGTGGCAACCGATCCAGCGACGCTCACTTTGCTTAACTCTTATCGCTGCGCCGACGGATCGTTTAAGCCCGATTGCATTGGCATCGTGCCTTCAGTCGCGGGCGCGTCTCCAGTGCAACAAAGCATCTGGCGAGTCGAGCCTAATCTAAAGATCCCAACGGTCTATGTAGCCGGGGCTCAAGTCGAACGGCAACTTCCACACAACTTCACCGTGAGCGTGGGCGCTTATGCGATTCGCATTCTGCATGTGATTCGCGCACGCGACATCAATGCTCCGATCCCGGGGACGATTACCAATGCAAATCCCGGCGGCATCCGCCCGAATCCAGCCATGGGGGAATTGGATCAGTTCGAAGCGACTGGCCGCTTTCATCAGGAACAAATGTTCGTGGGATTCAATAGCCGGCTCAATCCCCAGTTTTCAGTCAGCGGAAGTTACGTTCTAAGCAAGAGCATGAACGACACCGATGGCCAGGGAGCGAGCTCTTTATTTCCCGCTAACTCTTATGACGCGAGTGGCGAGTGGGGCCGCGGCGGCGGCGATGTGCGGCACCGGTTCTCAGTATTCGGGACCTACAACAATCCAAAGCTGTGGAAGCTGACCTTCAGTCCTTTCATCGTCGCGAGTTCGGCGCCTCCCTTCAATATTACGACCGGCATCGACTCAAACCTGGATCGGAATTTTTCTGATCGTCCGAGCTTTGCGGGCGCTAATGCTAATTGCGCATCGCCGCTGATCAGGTGTACCAGCTTTGGCAACTTCAATTTAGTGCCGTTGCCGGGTGAAACGATCATCCCGCGCAATTTTGGTAAGGCGTCCGGCTCGTTCACCGCGAACTTGCGCATTAGTCGCAGCTTCGGCTTCGGCGATCTGCACAAAGCAGCGGCCTCTAATCAGAAGCCCGGCTCCAGCACGGCGACCGCAGGAGGAGATAAGCGTGGACCCGGTGGGCCAGGCCCGCGCGGTCCAATGATTATGGGCGGTGGTGGCGGGGGCGGCGAAGTTCGCGGCGGCGGCGGAATGATGCCCGGGGGTGGCGGCGGGGCTTCGTCTGAGAAGAAATACAATTTGACCGTGTCCCTGTATTTCCAGAACATTTTGAATACCGTCAACGTGGGAAATTACGTTGGCAATCTCTCTTCACCACTGTTTGGCCAGCCGCAGGGCGTCGCGGGCAGCTTCGGCGGCTTTGGTGGCGGCGGCGGTGGGAGCGCCAACGCCGGCAACCGGCGCATCTATCTCAACCTTAGGTTTAATTTCTGAACCTTAACAGCGTCGGGGCGTATAAGAGAGGGATCCCAGTCTCGATCCTGGAAGGAAGCCCGCCATGAAGAGATATGCACCGACCCTCGTTCTATTGCTGATTAGCTCTGCCGCGATGGCCCAGGCGCCTGAGGCGGCCAAGGCCAACGGCGCCGTCACGGTTAGCGCCGGCACAATACCGCCGGCCCCAACCATCACAACTAGTAGCACACCAATCGAGCTGGCGCGCGCGGCGGTCATGGCGCAGGGCGGCGACAAATTCAAGAACCTGAAGAGCATGATGCTGATAGGTACGGCCGATCTCTACGCACCGAATAGCGCTTCATCGATTCCCGGCAAGTTCGTAATAGTGACGACCGGCGATAAGGTCCGTATTGAAATCGATGCCCGCCCGATATTCAATTTCAAGCAGGTCTATGACGGCCGGCAGTCGTACAGTTCAATGCCAGGCGTCGAGATGCCGCCGCCGAGCAAGTTTGGCCTGGCGGTGCTGGCAAAATTTGATCAACCCGGCTATACCGTCTCCGCTTTGCCCGACAAGAAGAAGCTGCGCGGGTTTCGGATTGTGGATTCCGAAGGCAACACCACGGACTTTTTTATTGATCCGGCGACCGCCAGAGTCATGCAGTATCTGACTCCCTACAACGGCTACGTCTTTGGGACCGAGAATTCAAAGTTCAAGGAAGTCGAAGGCGTGCTGATACCCTTCAATTTCTCGCAACGGCTGGAAATGCAGCAGGGGGCTTTCTTTGCCGAATACAAAGTCAAAGAGGTTAAGCTTAACCAGCCCATCGGGGACGATGTGTTCGTGATTCAATAAGCCGGTTTGCTATTCGAGCAGGAAAACTGAGAAGGCCGCCTCCACGAAAGAGGCGGCCTTCTTTAGCGAAGATAGTTGCCGCAGCGTTCAAGTGAAAATCTTCGTGCCTAACCGAGGCCTTGTGCCTTGGCGGGTTTCAAGTCGATCTTGAGTAGACGGGCAATCGTGGATGGCAACTCATTCACTTGATCCGGCTTTGTCAGAAAAGCGTCGACGCCGGCGCGCCAGGCTTCAGTCTCACAATCAGTGCCTGAGAGCATGATGATGGGCATGCGGCGGCGATGAGTCATCTTGCGGGTTCGCTTGACGAGATCGAGGCCGCTAACTCCGGGAAGTTCGTTATCAACCAGAAGCAGATCGAATCGCTCGTCGCTGGTTAGCTTTCTTAACGCACTGTCGCCGTCCACGGAAAGCTCGACGCGCCAACCTTCCGCGGAAAAGATGTCACCGATCAAGTTGGCGATCGGCTGGCTGTCCTCGGCATGCAGAATTGAGATCTGATTTGAGCCCGGCTCTGGACCGACCGGGCGGTACTTAATCTTCCTCGGCGTGGAGAAAATATGGCGCCGCCGTTTTCGCACAGCCGTGCGGGTCTTGAGCAATTCTTTGTGCCGGCTGTTGATTAAAGAGATGAGACTTTGATGATGTCGGAAGCCCAGCAGGCGCGCGGCGCGAGTAACCGAACCATTTGAATCTCTTAAAGCACGTTCGATCAGGGCTCGCTCGCAGTCCAGGATTTTTTCTTTGAAAGAGAAGCCTTCCCATGAATGGTCCGGCGTTTCGCGGTTCTCGGCCTCCGATTCTCCCAAGACTTCGATTACTTTTCGGGCGCACCCGATCAATCGCTTACCGACCGATGGGTCCTGAGACCGCTGCAAAAGATCCGCGGCGGACTGGTATATCGAAACCAGCTCGCTCCCGGAAGTGTGCTCGCCCATCTCTTCAATCAAGCTTAGGTGCGCTCGACCCGCGCCTTCCAGATCACCCGCGCGTTCGGCAACTTCGATCGCCCTTTGGAGCAGTAACCTCGAACGCGGATCATTACCCAGACGCGCCAAACAAATTCCATGCGTCGTTAACGCCTCGGCGAGGAGAGCCTGCTCGTCGCCTTTCTCGAGGGTGGTCACCGCTGAGCGCGCAAACCGCTCCGCCTCGCGAGTCCGCCCCTCGGCCAG
>JAWVEM010000155.1:0-33966 GCA_033856735.1 Blastocatellia bacterium | reverse complement strand
CCGCCGCTGCTCATGATCACCTGCGAACTGCTGGCGGTTGTGAGCGTGGTCCCGATCTGAAAAATGAAAATCGCGTTGGGGTCGCCGCCGTCGTTGAGCGTAAGCGTGGCGTTCAACTGGGCCGAAGTGTCGAAACAATAGACTCCGGGACTGAGCGTGAGAAATCCCGGGGTCTGGCCCAAAATCTTGCCGCTCAAGTTGTTTGCGGAATTACACGTCTGCCCTTTTAGATTGTTGTAGGCAATGAGGGCGCTGTTCTGGGCGTCGCCGGCGAGAGATGCTGCGCCCGTATATATTTGACCGTTTTGTACGACGGCTGGCGGAAATCCGGTTACTGCGCTGCCGGGGCTGACCCCTACGTTGCCAGAGATAACGGCAGAGCCCGTGGCTGTTATTGCTGTTCCACCCAAAGCGGCAAAGCTCTGCGCCGCACCCAGCGGCGGCACGGTTTGAGCTGAAGCCGAACGGGTCGAGGCGGCAAAAAAGAAAGCAACGATGATTAGAAGACTTGCGGAAATATATTTTTCGAGATTAATGACGGGTTCCTCTTTCTAGTTAGGACATTTTCTTGCTGGAAAAAAGAACAACCTTGTCAGAGTGTGAAGGGGCGGCACAGGAAGTCTAAGGCGTTGCGATTCTTTCTTCAAAACGGCGGCGAATTTTGGCAGGGATTCTCTAAGCGAAGTCGACCCGGTTGGCTTCATTCGTCGCGAAAGATACTATAAACCGTAAATTCCGCGCCGTCCGTGCGCTTATACACATATAGAGTCTGCCCACAGCTTTGTGACGCGAAACTGGAGATTATCTTCCGCAAAAGAGTTAGTATGACGCGGTTGAATATCCCGAATTTGGAAATAATAATCTTCCGCATCGTCGATCACCTCCAATCCAAGGGAACGCCTGGAGCGGTTTTTGGATGAACTACTGATGTGGTTTGGCGATTCGAGACGATGCGGCTAATTGGAGCGCGCTGATGGACAGACTAAATATTCCAGTGCTGCTGGGCACAAATCGGAAGCTCCGCAAGAGTGTCTTCGTGGCCAAATGGCTAATGGGAGAAATTGCGAAAAGAAGCGACATCGACGCAAGGCTCTTTGACGTTGCTGAATTCACCCTCCCTCAGGATGACTATGGTCAGGAGGTCAAAGCCCAATTCCCGGAATGGCGCGATGCCATTATTCAAGCCGACGGTCTGATAATTGTTTCACCGGAATATAATCATGGTTACTCAGGGGCATTGAAGGCCGTTCTTGATCTACTGCTGCGTGAGTACGTGCACAAGAGCGTGGCCTTCGTCGGAGTCTCCGCAGGCCCCTGGGGCGGCACACGGGGTATCGAAGTCCTGGTCACATCTGTAAGAGAGTTGGGTCTGACTGTAACCTTTACCGACCTGAACTTTGCTTTTGTGCAGAAGACCTTTGATGATCACGGGCAGCTTTTGAACCCAGCTTTCGAAAAGCTGGCGAAGGACTTCCTGGACGAGTTGGTTTGGATGTCTCGCGCTCTAAAATGGGGCCGACAGAATCTGCCGTCGAAATACGATGGTTAGAACGAATCCCTCCTGCCTTCGCTTATTCTTCGGGAAATAGTCGCGCAACCGGCACACCGACCGAACTTCCAATCTCTTTCTCTCGTCGTTGAACAATCTACCGGTGTTCGATCAGGGCCGTCCTGGTGTGACTCCGCGGAGCGCATCGATGGCGCCCCAACGCAGTTCGTTAGCCTGGCGGCCCGAGGCGGTGTGCAGTTGCGGGAGTCGCAAATCCGAGGCGACGACTTCGGGCAGAAGAGGCATCAGCATGTCCATCACGAGGGCCGGATGGTTCATGACGGGGCTCCGCAGAATGTCGAGCAGCTCCGCGTGCTTTGGATGCAAAGGCGAGGTGACATCCGCCTTGGCGAACGCGCCCTCCACATACGCGCCGTAGTTGGTCACTCGCTGAAGCCAGATGCTGTCGACCCCCAGGCGGGTCCCGAGCTCGATGAATTCGGGGATCTCCCGATAGTTTTCCTCCTGAACGACGAAGTTGATCTGAAAGCGCCGGATCGATCCCGAGCGCCGCATCTCCGCTGTCAGCTCCAGGTTCTTCATGAGAATCGGCCATTTTCCCGGACGCCGCAGCCGCTCGTATGTTTCGGCGCGGGCTGCGTCGATCGATACCGAGAGGAGGCCGATCATTTCCAGCAGATCAGGGAACTGGCGCCACCGTTCGGCAGTCGTTAATTGGCCGTTCGTGATGAGGTAGAGATAAAGTTCCGGATAATCGGTGCGATTCAACGCCGCCAGGATGGAGCGATAGTGCTTGCTCGCAAATGCCTCGCCGCCGCCGGATATGTAAGTCTGCCCATTTACTTTGCGGAGCAGCGGCAGGATGACGCGCCGAGCTGATTCAAGATAGACATCCTGTTCCTCTGCCTTTGCGGTGATAATCTCCGTGCGGCATGAAGGGCAGGCCAGATTGCAGGTGGGATCGTGGTTGAGCTGCACCATCTGTGGAACTTCTTCGAGAACGACCGACCGCTCGTCGATGTAATGGCGAAGGAGCGGATCGGTGATCTCCGCTTTCAACGGAAGTTTCTGCGCGGCGATGTAGGAGCAAAGTGTCCGGCTGCAGTAACTGAAGTCGCCGTCGTGCACGGAACGGCGAATCTCCACTGCGACATCCGAGTTCCACACCGCCTCTCCTGACGGCGCGTCGAGCACATTCCCCACCGCGAAGGGAACCCATGCCGGACAGCAGCAGGCGAACGCATCACCTTTGTAACCTGTGGCCAGGTGGGTAAATGGCATCGGGCAGAACTTGTCGCTCAGGTCGTAGTTCATTCCATCCAGATCGCCGGAGCGAGCGCCGCTCTCGCGCTGTGCGGCATAAGCACGGCTGAGCAGTTGCTGGGCGGAAGGGCAGACGGCCTGGATACGCAGCGCCCGCTGGATGACTAAGATCGCCTCATCCAGATGCTGTCGCTCGATCAGCAATTCCGCATGGACCAGGAGTGAGGGACGAGAGTCGGGGAGTTCTCCGAGGAGGAGAGCAGTTACGTTGGCGGGATCGCCGGCGAATGCCTTTCGCGGCGACAGATAGGCCGCGAAGGCGCGGAGTGCTTTCGCCTGAACCGAGACGTCGACGTAAGACCGGAGTCTCGCACTCGTATGGCGCACGTCACCGGAGTCAACGCGTTGACAGGCCTGGAGCAGGAAATCGACGAAGCAACGACGGCTACCGTCGCGGCCGACAACAAGCTCGTCTGCAAGTTTGGTCAGGCGCAGAGCATCGGCGACGATCGACGACAGCATCGCCTCGCGCCTTCCGTTATTCACTTCGAACTCGGCAAAAGCGCGACGAGCCCACCGCTTCGCCACCCGGCCCTTGCCGAACGACGACGCCCATCGCCTCCGCATCCCAGAGACGTAGCGATCCATTGTTGCGAGGAGACGGCTCATGATGTCGGGCGATTAGCGAGTTGGCTGATGAATGTCTGCAGGACGCGTGGGCTCTGCATCACTGGCTCCCGGAGAATGGCCTGGAGTTCTTCATGTTCAGGATGCGCCGGCGACGCAACGTCCTTGGCCGAGTACACCGCGGCGTCCTCATGGCCGAAGCTGTAGTACCTCTGGAACATAACGGCATCCGCCCCAACCTCCTCGGACAATTTTACGAAGGCGGGCATCTCGCGGAAATTAGCGCTCTGCACGACGAATCCGAGCGCGAAGCTGATGGGATCCTTGCCGTCAAGAAACAGATCGCTTCTCATCGACTGCATACCGCCGGCGAATCGGTTTTGCAGGAACCTGCCAGCCTTGCTCATCTCGCCGATCACGGTCAGGTTCTCGCGAATCACCTCCCATCGTCCGGGACGCCGGACGTTCTCGTATGTTTCCCTGGTCGCGGCATCGACGGAGACGCCCAGCTCCACGATTTTTTCCGCCAGGTGCGGCATCGTCGTCCAAACGCTAGGCGTCAGGCCGAGGCCATTTGTCAGGAGATAGAGATTGACGCCGTCAAACTCCGGTTCACGAAGCGCTTCCAGGATCGAGCGGTAGTGCCGGCTGGCAAAAGGATCGCCCCAAGCAGTCAAATGGAGACCCACCTGCCGATCGCGAAGGAGCGGCAGGATGACGCTATCGCGCGCGCGGTCGAGCCGTTCGTTCTGCGCTTTGTCCGCCATGACGATGCCGACCCGGCATGATGGGCACGCCAGGTTACACGAGCTGTCATGGCCGAGCGCGATGAGGCGCGGGCCGTCTTCCAAAACTGTTTCATGGCGTTCGATGATCCGGCGCAGACGCGGCGCGGTGATATCTTCCGATCGCGGCAGCACGTCGTTCACAATCGAGGGGCACAGCGTCCGGCTGCAGTACGAATAGTCACCATCGAGAACCGAGCGACGGATTTCCCGGGCCTGATCTGAGTTCCACACCGCGTCGGGCGAATCAGCTTCCACCACGTTGCCGGCAACGTACGGCAGCCAGGCCGCGCAATCGCAAAGATAGCTCGAACCCATCACCTGCTCGGTAAGGTTCGTGTCTTCGTTCCACCGGGTCGACTGCCCGCTCACCAGCACTTCGAACGGCCGGGGACAAAACCGTCCCTTAAGATCGCCCAGGCCACTCTGCTCAACCGGGTCAATCGTGCCACCGGCCCGACGTCGTTCGCGCAGCGCATCCATGAGCAGGCGCTGCGACACGGGACACGCGGTCACGACGTTGAGGGCGCGACGCGCGCAAGCAGCGGCTTCGTTGTATCGGCCTGATGACAGCATGCGCCGGCCGGCCGCGACCAGCGGTTCGCGCCAATTCCCTGCCGCGGCGGCGAGACGAACTGCGACATCGATCTCTCCGTTCGTACCGGGAAGCGAAAACTCCGCCGCGATCTCCCGCACTAAGAGATCGAAGACGGCCAGCGAGCCCGTGATGTCGCAATAGGCGCGTAGCTTTGATTCGCTGCCGGTAATGTCTTCCTGATATGAGAGCCAACTCAGCGCGTTTTGAAAGCTCGTCGCGAACGATCGGTCCTCCAGAACGGACGGGCCACGGTCGAGCGATGACAGGACCGGCGCAAGACGTCCGGCCAGCCGGGCCAGAGCCTCGGCCAAGTGCTCTTCACCCGTCGTGCTCTTCAGGACTTGGGCGGCATTCTCCTGGATCCACGCAGGAAAATGGCGTCGCCATCGAGTTCTCTTGCGCGCCCGAAGAGTTTTTAAACGAAACGACAAGTTACTGAGCATAAGAATACCAGACGATAATGTAGTTGATCGCGGATTCCAAACCAACTCTGTTACATCATTGACGAATGTAATCGCAATCTACGAGGTCCGGCGGGGGCGTGAGGGCGTGTCGTACTTACAAGCCAATAAGAAAGAGCGATGCTTCGGATCAAGCCGACGCCCTGGTCAGCGACCCCTCAAAGGGTTTGACACCGATTCGGCCAGTATAGTCGATCCGATTCAGAAGAGGGCGATCGTTCACTGTCTGAAAATATTCATCGGTGGCTTTACGCGCGCCGCGCCAGTAGCCGTAGTCGTCTACGATCAGAACGCCGCCGGGCGACAGCCGCGGATAGAGTTGCTCCAGCTCGTGCCTGGTCGACAGGTACCAATCTGTGTCCAGCCTGAGGATCGACAGCTTCGCTGGAGCTTCACCCGGAAGCGTCGCCCGTACGTCGCCCTCCACAAAACGAAAGCGATGCATCGGGTATCGAGTGCGGCGAAGATTGCTCTCAACCACGGCCCGAGGGGCCACGGCCCAGAAGGGATCGTCCTGAGAGCGCTCAGTTTCATCGAGGATATCTCTGGCCAGGCGCCCCGACATTTCGTGGACGTCATCATCGCCAGGCATTGAGGCCCCATCGAAGGTGTCGTAGAGCCAGATCGTGCGATCGGTGCAACCGCGCGACAGCAGCGTGTAGGCCATGAGCATGACTGATCCGCCCCGCCAGACGCCGCACTCGACCAGGTCACCCGGAACGTCACGGTCGAGCACATGACAGGTCGCCTGGTAGAGCGCGTACATCCGCTCAATCGAGGTCATAGTTTCGGCCCGGCATGACTCGAAGAGCTGGAGAAACTCAGCCTCGAGATCGAAGATGTGATTCATCGTATGAGTCTATCCATAACAGTCACGGGCATTTCAAGATTGATCCAGCGGATCTCACCCGAGTCCGAAGACTTGCCCGATCCGCAAACCCGCAGGGCGCTTCCGCCCGAGGTAAGAACCGATCTCGATCAGCGTTCGCGGTCTGGTCTGATCAGACTTTGTGGTCAGTGTCACTGCCAGCTTCTGGTCCCGATTCTTCCAACGTCTCGAGAAAATGCTGCTTGGCCGTCCTGAGCAGGTCGGCGCGCTCGTCAGTAAAGCGCCCGGCCGCGCGATCCATCAGCTCAATCTTCTCGGCGGTCGATAAGCTCGCGACCGTGTGCTCGCGTAAGACGCCCTCCGGGATTCGCTTCGTGTTCCGAAACACCGCGGAATTGACGCCGGTATCGCAAACATATTCAAAGTAGTCGGAGTAGAACTCCATCGTGATGTGCAGCCAGGCGACCCAATGGTGGTAGAGGTAATCCTGCTGGATGACGAATGACTTGCCGGGAATCAGCCAGGGAAAGAACTGCCAACTGACCCAGTCGCATGTCGTCCAGCGCTTGGCGATGTCGACGAAGAGAATCTCGATGGGTCCGCCTTGCCAGGGCGACGCGCACACGTCACCGGCGTGGACTTCAACCAGGGTCGCATACGGAGCAATGTTCCGATCAAACAGAGGTCTGAAGCTTTCACCTGCCTGCGCCGATCCAGAGAAGAACTGATCTATCGTGTATTCCTCAACTTCGAAGCGATCGAAGGTGTGGATAAGTTTTTCTTCGACCCGTCGTCGCCGCTGAAAATTTCGACGCAAACCGTCCGCGAGCGCCACTGTGGACCCGCCGAGGAAACATCCGGCGTCAACGATCGCCCCTTCGCCGGTGTAGCACTCGTCAGACAGATAATGCAGCAGCCGCAATTCGTCTGGTATTAGCATCGTCGGTACGTCATCGCAAGACCAGGGCACCTCGCGCGACCGCCATAGACTCGGGGCGACTCGCGGTGGGCGCCGGAATACTGCCTGGAACGTGTTCGCGTTTTTGACCACTGTTTGATCCGTGCGATTCCAGAGGCGGGTCGCGAGGTAGGCCATCATCCACGCCGCCCAACGTCTGCACCGGCCGCCCTTCTCTTGCGCATACTCCCACAGGATCCAGCCGAGTGTCTGCGTGATCGAATGCACCGGCAACACACAGATGGCGTCGAGTCCAGCCCGGACACCCAGCGCCGCGAGACCATCAGCCGTGTATCGTCGAAAGTCGGCAGGGCAAGCGTGGAATGGTTGCAGGAACGGAACGGCGACGACAACGTGTCCGTGGGGCTTTACCACTCGGGCCAGCTCGCGGATCGATTCTTCGGCGTCGGTAACGTGCTCCAGCACCGCGTTGCACAGCACGCTGTCGAACGTCCCATCCTCGAACGGCATCGATTCGAGAGGGCCGACGATGTCGCCGGGATTGGGCGAAGCAATATCGTAGTTTGTAATCTTCGTGACGCCATTCGCCAGCAGGTACGAGCTCACGTCACGACTACCGGCCCCCGCATTAAGCAAGTGACCTGAGAGGTATTGAACAACCGGACCGAGTTCTTGTTCCAGGGGCTGGAAGTAGACGGGCCCGACGCGCGTCGCAGTGGATTTCACGCAACACCCCTGTCGTAATTCGAAAAGCCATCGGTCTGGTTCGCGAGGCCGACACCGGAGCCTATCGCCATCGGGCCGGCGTTGCCATCGCCCGCTTGCAGGGTTGATTCGGCGAACTCCGCGCCAAGATCAACGACCCCGGCACAGTAACTGAGTGAGGTGACGGCCAGATGCAGGATCCCGAGGCGGGCGTCGAGAACAGTGTACGATCCCTGGTCAAACTCAAAGACCGACAGGTCGATGAAAAGATCTCCCACGGCAACCGTTAGCTCAAAGGCGATCTCAACGCGCCGACGCTCACCCGCACTCGCCGGTGCTGGGCTCTCGCCCAGTAGGGGTGTGGTCGTTGCATAAACGCGAATTCCCTCCTTGGTCGAACAACTGAATCCGAAGTGAGGGAACGCCACCGCGCGCTCGAACTCGACCTCCATAACGATGATGATCCGCTCCCCTCGATTGAAGCTCATCGCCTCAGTCACGCCGTCGAGTGACGCGAAACATCGGCTAATCTTTGCGGCGCCTGATCCGTACCGGAGTTTCTCAGTCGACGTACCGAGAGCAGTTTGGGCGGGCGATTCGAAGAACAGTTGATAGTAGCGATCGACGCCTGCCGCCGGAGCGCCGTCGAACACCAACTCGCCGTGATCGAACAGCAGTACCCGATCGCATATTCCAGCGACGCTTTCCACCGCGTGAGTGACGAGCAGAATCGTGGTCCCTCGCTCGTGCAACTCGCGAATGCGTTTAAAGCATTTCTGCTGGAAACGGGCGTCGCCGACAGCGATCACTTCGTCAATCAGGAGGATGTCGGGTTCGGTCGCGATGGCAGTTGCAAAGGCCAGCCGCAGGAACATCCCGGAGGAATACGTTCGCACCGGCCGATCGAAGTAGTCACCAATTTCGGCGAATGCCTGGACGGCGCGCTCTCTCTCGGTGACGTCGCCAACGCCCTTGAGAATTACATCGTGGAAGAAGCGTACGTTCTCTCTTCCAGTCAGATCAGGAACAAAGCTACCGGATAGGTCGAGCAGGGCAAACACGCTGCCGTTGATGGTGACTGCGCCCGCAGAGGGCTTAAGGACCCCCGCCACCAGGTGGAGGAGCGTCGACTTCCCCACGCCGTTCGGCCCCAGGATCGCAACCGCTTGTCCTCGAGGAATTCGAAAACTGACGTCCCGCAAAACCGGCAACGGCGTGTGATAGATCTTCCCTGCCGGATGCAGCGCTTCTTTGACACGCTGAAAAGCCGAGGCAAAGAACCGAAAGTGCTTTTCCACGTGATCGAAAGCGATTGCCGTGTCTGGTGTGGTCATTCGTTCCATCGATAGAGTCGTTCGAGACTGCGTTCGATGCGCCCCAGCGACAGTCGCGATCGAATCCCGCGCACGCGCTTGCGCGCCCACGAAGCGATGCGAACGACTTGCGGCAGACCCAGGTCGATCATTGTCAGAGCGAGCCGCCTTTTCTGGCTCACCGCGGGTTCTCCTTTCCGGGCGTCAAACCTCGCCGCGAGCATGTAATAACGATCGTTGGCAGAACAATCATCAAACGCCATCACTCGTGCCGGAATAGACTTCTCAGCGCCCATTGTCCAGTGCTCAGGGCGCTCGAATACGATTTGAGGGTAAGGCCAGATTTCGATTCCGCGAGTAACACAAAAATCCGCGAGACCCATGAAGGCGCTCTCCGCTGCGAGAGCGCGCCCCAATCTGGCCCGGCGGACCGCTTCACCGCGAACCAGAAGTCCACCGGTAAAGGTTGCCCCGGCGAAAAGAGCGAACGACGGATCGCCGCCCAGCGGCAGAACTGTTCTACGCGTTACTTTACCTACGACCTCCGCGGCCGGCTGAAGGCCATCGACCTCCGCGCCGTCGAGCGCCAGGAGCATGTGAGCAAATGAACCGATGCGCATGCAAACGCCGGCGTGAATCATCAGAATCGCTTCGTCCGTAAACTTCGCCACCTCTTCATCGAGGGCCTCGGAATCTTCGATAGAAAGATCGATATTCCGAATCGAGAACTTGCCCGACGTCGATGGCAGACTCACGCCGCCGCGATTCAAGACGATGACGTGATCGACCGATTCCATCCCGACCAGCGACTCCAGCGTTACTTGAAGCTCCGCTGGAGATCCACCGTCAACAAGGGCAATGACCCGGCGCGGGCCCGAGGTCCGGCGTTCACTCGAACACGATGTGAGGTATCGTCTTGCATCCGCGTGAAACGAGGTCCAGCCCAGCCGCGTCTCCTGCTGCGATTGTGAAGGCGCTGCGATCCAGCCCCCAGTGTCCAGCGCGCCCAGCAACGATTTGCAAAGGGCGTCCGTCGTGCAGTCGAACAGCACCTGATCGTGATCAGCCTGGTGGATCAATTCCGGTACTCCCCCGGTACGTGCCGCGAGGAACGGAATGCCCCAAGCCAGCGCTTCGTAGACCGTGCACGGAGAATTGTCGACGGACGACGCCATGACCGCGAGCTTGTCGCCCGCGGACAGATACTGCAGCGCTTCAGGCTGGCCCAGATTTGTCATCGTCTTCGCCGGGAAGCGCCATTCTCTGGAACGATGGGCGATATACGTCAGGCTGCTCATGCCGCCGCAGGTCTCCGCTTTTCCAAGAAAGGTTACAGAGATGTTCCGATCGGCCAATTCTTCTCTGAGACGGTGAATGGCGTTGCAGAAAAGCCGCAACCCTTTTCTCTCTTCGAGGCGACCGAAGAACACAATTTCCTTCGGGGCCGTGCTGCGGCCGTAGTTAACCGCTGGAAAGGTTGATGGTCCTTCACCTGATTCTCTCAGGCGCTGCGAAGGAAGGCAGTATTGCTGCACGAACGTCTGCTTCGGTAACTCAAAGCCACGACGCTGAGCCCATTCGATAAGGTACCTGCTGGGACTCCAGAGGACGTCGGCGCACTTCACGCTCAAGCGCTCGGAATAATTATATGCGGCCAGCATAAGTCCGGTCGGCAAGGTCTGGTTCAACTCGAGCACCCACTGAGACGGACTGTGAAGCGCCACCATGAGCAGCGTATTTTGAAACTCCAACCCCAGTTTCTTAGCGGCCAGGCACAGACTTCCCTCGCCGGCGCAGTCGTTGAAGTGAACGACGTCGAATTGCTTCCCGGCGAGATATCGATAGACGAGATAGGGAATGCCAAAGCCGCAATCCTTCAGCGGACCCTCAACCGACTTCATCTCTTCAATCGAGATTTCGGTGAGATCGATGCCGAGCTCTGCGTATCGCGTCTTCCACTCCCGGAGTTGAATGTCCGGGCTCCAAACGGCTCCCGTGAAGAGAATGGTCACGCGGCATCCCGTGCCGGCAAGGTGCTCCGCCAGACCGGTCATCGAGGTTCCGATTCCGCCGTTCTTGAATGGGCCGATGATTT
Organism: Blastocatellia bacterium; assembly: GCA_033856735.1. GTDB lineage: Bacteria > Acidobacteriota > Blastocatellia > Pyrinomonadales > Pyrinomonadaceae > UBA11740. The sequence goes on along the minus strand of JAWVEM010000155.1, from coordinate 22,861 downwards.
CACTCGACACAATGCACACCGACGGCCGCCAGTCCCCTGCTTCGCGGTCGTGCGCCTCGCTCATCGACCTGAGTCCCGGTCGCAGTTCTCTGTTTCGATTAAGACGTTCCCGCACGATCTCGCCGATCGATTGAGAGGGCAGGCGCGAATCGCTGGCCAGCGAACCGCGCTCATCAAAGTTCGCGTCGAATTTCACACCCGACACCGGCAGGCCGACCAGGTGATGCGGCAACTGCCAGGCAACGGCAGGGTCGGGAAGATGGTCGACTGGCGTGACGCCTCCGCGCCACGCTATCCCCATGATCTGTGCGGTTTGATAAACGAGGACGTTGAATCCTTCGTCTTGCAATAAGCGAAAGCCGGCGGCCACTGCGGGCGAAGCCAGATCGTGAAAAACAAAGGCGCAGTCGGGGTCGGCATAGGGCAGACACGCGCGGACGTCGCGCTCCGGCGCCGGGTGTTCATGATCGCCGTCGATGAAGAACAGACTCCAGGTTTTCCCGTGCTCGCCAGCCAGCACATGGACCGCTTCCGGACTCCGGCTGGCGGCGAGACGCACATTTGCCGATACACCGCAGCCGGCGAGCGACTGCTCTACGATTGCGCGCAAGTCGCCAGCAGCGTGCGCGGGATCGATGACATCGAGGTTCACTCCCGCCAACGCGAGGTGGCAGGTAGACCACCCCAGCCAGCCTCCGATTTCAAGAGCTGATTTGCCCGCGAATTGCAGCGCGATGTTGTAAAGAACGGCGGCTTCATCACGATTCATAAAACCCATGAGGGGAAATCGGTCGTCGGCGTACCAACGGTGGGGCACTTCCCGACGGAGATACTGCCAGGGATGGCTCCAGCGATCGCCCACTTGCATATGAGGAAAATGCACGTCCGGCATGACCACGCTCAAGCCGGGAGAAATATAATCTCTGTCTGGAAATGGAAAAGTCATTTCGCTCTTAAAGGCAGTCCCAAAAATGGTCGCGCAGACGCCGGAAGCACGCCGCTCCAATCACCAGCATGCCGAGGGATATGATCCAGAACGCCGCAGACTCCCACGCAGTGGGTGCGGCAAATATCTTCGGCATCAGGGCGTGACGATAGCCGGACACAATATAGCCGGCGGGGTTCAACGCCATTAGCGTTCGGGCGGGACGAGGCAGCTGCGCGCTGGTCCACGCGATGGGTGTCAGCCAGAACCACACCTGCAGAATCGAGGGCAGCATCTGCTGAAAGTCTCGGGCGACGACCGCAATCGACGACACCAGAAGGCCGGCGCTCATCGTGAACAGGACCGTGCATCCATAGAAGTAAAGGACGAGCAGCAGATCGGGAAACCGGAGGTAACCGCCGATCAGGCAAGCCACACCCACAAGCGCCAGCAGGAACGCATGCGGCAGAGAGTGGACGAGCACCGCGTCCGCCGGGATGATCTCGACAGGAAAAAGAATTCGCTTGACCAGGTAACGGTGTGCAACGATCGAGCCTGACGCACTGCTAATCGACGACGAGAGAAGCACCCAGGGGATGTAGGCTGCGGCGAAACCAAAGATGTATGGAGCCCCACCGAGCGGGAGTCGCAGACCGAAGGAGAAAACTGCGGAAAAGATGAGAATCGGAATGAGCGGCGTTAGGAACGTCCACAGTATGCCCCCCGCGGTGCCGGCGTACGTTCTCCTGAGATCGTGCCGTGCCAGCGAGCTAAGCGTGCGCCGATTAGTCCACAACGAAACAATCTCGCCGATTCCGGTTCCCTGCAGACGAAGAGAAGTCTCTCCATCAGTCGCCATCTTCATTTCCCCCGAGTCGTGCGCGATCAAGCTTCTGAAATCCCGGTTCGAGGCGCTGGCGAGGAGCGTCGGACTAGCTACTTCACTGGGTGTAGGCAGACATGCACGCGGGAATCGTTACCGACAACGGTGCACTTTCACGCCGCCGTGGGGACGATTCCGGTGACAGAAAATTGATTTCTTAGCAGCCCACGCAAGATAGCATGGAGGGTCGGGAAATCCAAAACAGCAGATGAAGTGTTGGTGCAGTTTACCGTTCAAGCGGCTTTGCCCGAAAGGAGCGGTTCTTTACAGAGAGTCAGGTCGCTGTACAGAAAGTCTACCGAACGCGCTCCGGTGCAAAGAGACCGCGCTTATTGCTCTTTTTCCCATCTGATTTGCGACATGGCTCCCTCTAAGGCCATCTCTATCGACCAGAGTTCCATAGGTCCTTCCGACCCATAGTTCTTTATCGTTTTTCGTTGGTCGCCGTATGCGACGCTGGTAATGATGTATCCCTCGTCTTCTCCTGAGGGCCCATATTGTTCTTTGAAATTCAGGTATTCATTTCTAGATATCAGCTTTGCTGTCTGCGTGAAGTAATACTCGTTGTAACTTGATCGGTAGTTCCCTTTTCGCTCAGCATACCGTAGTCCAATGTAAGAGGCTGTGCCGTCTTTACGTAAGACGACTTTATACATTGGACATTCACCAAGACAGCCGAAGATCCTCTCATAGGTTATCTCACTTATTTGCTCCATCGGCAGAGTGGGAGTTTTCGGCCCTTTCATCTCTTCGCGCGCATGGCTACAGCTAAGAACCAAGGCAAGCGCAATGGCGGCTAACAGACTGAGATTGCGTTTTAGCTTCATAGCACTTCCTCTTTGCTTTAATGAACGCTTATGAAGCTGCCGCAACTCAAAAGTCGGGTCAACTCCCAACTCGTACATTGATTGAATCACGCAACAAAGATGATGACATAGCACTTTGCAGAGTGCTTCATTGAATGATCACTCCAAGCGCCATTCGTGTGGCTTCCCGTCCTTGATTCGAAAGCCGGCCAGAAAATCGCGGGTGCGAATGAACGAGCGCATCAAGGTGCGAAGACTTGCCGGACTTTTGGCAGCCCATGCTGCCCACAGCAGCAGCAGCATTCGCTCCGCATTCCACGCAGTATTCTTACTAGCCAGGAGTGAAGGGACCTCCTTGGGAGAAGTTCCCGCCCAAAGGCGCATCGCGGCGTGCATATAGAGAGCGGACATTGCTGCTCGTTGCGAAATGCGTCCGTTCGACGGTCCATTAAGCAGCTCCTGATAATCACGTCCGGCGCGAACTTCGGCGACACAGCGATTGCGCACCTCAGCGATTTGCCCGGCCTCGTCAAGTGAAAACTCGATCGTTGCGGAATCAACGTGGTACCGATAGCTATAGAGAACGTCTGGGACTACAACTATCCTGCCCTTCCGAGACATTCTTATGAACAGCTCCTGTTCCTCCCAGCCGATGCACTGTTCGCTATAGCCGCCCACATCTTCAAAGACGCTGCGGCGAAACATTACGGAGCCATGCGGAAAAGGTGGAAAAGACGATCGCCGCAGCAATCGCCAGCGGTCGCGCGGTCGAACCTGTTTGCCGTTTGAGTCAATGCCGTCGCTAAGCGTGCCTACCAATACAATCGCAGGATCGCCTTGAATTAATTCCCACTGGCGCCGCAGCCGGTCCGGGTGAGCTATGTCGTCGGCGTCCATTCTAGCCACCAGTGGCGCCCGGGCTTTTGCAGCCAGTAGGTTCGAGCTGCCAGAAAGACCACTCTTCCGTTTGGAAGCGATTAGATGAATCCGCGGATCCTTCCGCGCCCAATGCCCCAGGACTTCGGCTGACCCATCGGTCGAGCCGTCGTCAAGAATGATCAATTCAAAATCGGTAAAGCTCTGCTGCACGATGCTCTCGATGCTTGCGGACAGATACGGCAAGCCGTTGTACACCGGCATAACCACGCTGATGGCGGGAAGCTCTTGTTTGGGAACTAGCAAAGGCAAATGTTTTCTGTGCGGCGAAAGACTGTCAAGTTTCACACTGCGCCGCTGGTCTGAATCCTAACCACTCATCAAGCCCGGACTAGACAAATCGATATTAACTGAGCAGCCAAAGTTACTACCAGCCAGCTGATCGAATTTGTTCCCTGCTCGGCTTCCGAGTTCTCTGCGGTTCTTGCGTTCAAGTACAATCAAGGCAGAGTCACAAGGGCGCAAAGACTGGTCAGGGAAATGAAGCCAAGCTACTACGGATCGAACAACTTCCTTGAAGGCGGTTTCGTTAATCGGTAAAGATCATTTATAGTCGCAGACGTTCTCGTTATCGCCCGCAAGTCGCAGACTCTCGCGCTCGCCCGCATAGTCACAGACGTCCTCTTGCTCGCCCGTAAGTTGCAGACGTACTCGTGCTCGCCCTTTTTGTTCATGCTTAGCGGCCAAGATTTCGTAATCATCTCCAGCGTCGAGTGGAATTTTCTCTGGCAGGGTCCGCAGGAAATTGCGGCTCGCCTGGCCCGCGCGGGTAACCGGGTTCTCTATGTCGAGAATACTGGAATACGTTCGCCGAAATGGGAGGACGCGCGGAGGATTCGCCAGCGCGTGACCCGTTGGGTCGGCGCCGCAGCTCGACGCGGCGTGCGCGAGATTGAACCTAATCTTTTTGTTTGCTCCCCATTGGTCATGCCGCCGTTTGGCCCACCCTGGCAAGAAGAGTTGAACCGACGAGTGCTGTTGAAGACAATAGCCCAGGCGGCCAGCCGTCTCGCGTTGCGCAATCCGGTCCTCTGGTCGTTTCTTCCCACCAACACAGCAAACGATATTATTCGTCTCCTGCGAACCCCTCGCAGTCTGGTTCTCTACTATTGCGTTGCGGATTTCGGCGAACTCGCATCAGATCCACGGCGCTTGGCGCAGAGCGAGAGCGAGTTAATTGAAATGAGCGACCTGGTGTTTGCGCAGGGACCCGAACTCGCCGCACACTGCTCTCGCCTCCTTAATGGCGTGCGCATCGTTCCCTACGGCGTCGATCTGGAACTGTTTTCGATTAGAGATAACGCGGCAATGGCGGCGCACGACGGGAACACACAGCAGCTCTCTTTTTTGCGCGATCTAGAGCGGCCGATTATCGGGTATGTCGGAGGCGTACATCGACATGTCGATGTTGATTTACTAGAGGCTATGGCGCGCGCGCGATCAAATTGGTCATGGGTCTACGTTGGTCCAATTCAGATTAAGGCCACCAGCCTCAATCAGCTCAAAAACGTCCACCTATTCGGTCATCGTCCACATCGAGAGTTACCGAACTACATCGCGCAATTCGATGTCTGCACGGTTCCTTATATGAAAAGCGCCTACACCAGGACCGTGGTGCCGACCAAAATCAACGAATATCTTGCGATGGGAAAACCTGTCATTGCTGCGCCGCTACCTTCAGTGTGCGACTTCAACCGTCAACATCACGTCATGAGCATTGCCGACACAACTCCGCCGAGTTTCATCGGGGCCATCGAGCGCGCCCTCGCCGCACCTGGCGATCGAGCAACGGCCGACCGGCGACGACAAGTGGCGGCCCTGAGTGACTGGCGGATGCGTTTAGAAGCAATGAGCGGCTGGATAGAAGAGGCTCTGGATCTCAATCAACACGCGCCTATATCCCTCCAAGGCAGCGATGCCTAAACGCCTTCGCTTTTGCTGGATAGAGACGGAGGTACGCGGCCTGCTAAGTAGCGCCCCGGTGTTCCCGCTAACTGCCAACGATAAAAGTGTATTCTTCGGCCGGTTCTGGCGCGCCGTCACTGGTGATCCCGCTCAGGCTCACTTGGTAAAGGCCATGGGTAAGAAGATGCGCTGGAAGTCTCACTCGTACAGCGCTACCGCCGAGGCTCTTCTCGACGTGGAGGTTCGGAATGGTGAATTGTTCGGTATTGCCCACTCGGCGTAGCGTCGCTCTATAGCTTGCGTATTGCTCCTTTTGGGTCCAAAGGAGCTGGAGCTCCACGATGCCAGTATCGTTCCCTGGGATTAGCGCGGTCTGAGGCTTCACACTTCTGACTGAAACCGGCGGCAGAACTATCGAGAACTGAGGTGAGACGCCGCGAAGGCTCGCGGGCATATTAACATCTGCAAGTTCTCTTTCAATCGTCACGCGCCGGTTGTTCTCTTGCGTCCTCTTCTTGTTCAGTTCCGCCAGCCAAACAAAAGCGATGATGAACGCAATCGTCAGAATCGCGGCGATCGGAATAAAAGTTTTAGGGTTTCGCGGCCGCAGCGCTGATAGCAAGGCGCGCCATTTTGGAATAGCTGAGGTAGCGGTTTGCGCTAGCATGGCCTCAGCGACGGCGTATTTCTTTATTGACCTGGTGATCCTGAGCCTCCTTCGCTGCTGGGGTGTATACCCATACTGCGCAAGAAACTTATCTCTCTCCGATGTTGTAAGAGATTCCTCCAGGTAGTCCTCAATTAAGTGGTCCTCTGCGAATAGAATTTTCTTTTTCATCCCGGCGTCGGATATGAAAAGACTCTCGATCCGCTGACGTTCGTCATCATCGACGTCGCCCAAGAGAAACCGCCTCACTTCCGCGTCGGTCACGGGTTCTTCCTTCATCGCGTTATCCTCCCGACGTCCCGAGCCTCGATGACAATGAAATTTGACTCAATCCGTTTCATTTTTTGAGAGCAAGCTCGTCGAGGCAGCTTTCTACGCATTTTTCCAGGGCGCCGCGAATGCGGTGCGCCCTGACCCTGAGAGTCTCGATTGTTAAACCGAGACTCCGGCACATTTCTATTCGGTGGTCGATTTTAGCCTGCTTTTCCTGAGCATAATAAGCGAGTATCAGTTCCCGCTTTTCGCTGGTTAGCTTCTGCAGACAGGCATACAGACACTCCTCGCGCATATCTGCGCTTTCCTCCTCAACCTGTTCGGGAGCATTCGCCGGAAGTTCGGCATCATCGAGAGAAACAAACGATTTGACCTTTTTCTGATACTCCCTAATCAGATTTTTAGCCACACCCAAAAAAAAGAATTTTGGATTGCCTTCAAATGTCTCTCTCAAGTGATGCACTTGTTTGGCGACCCTGTCGAAGGTTTCATCCGTCAACCCTTCAGGATCGGCACAGTGGTTCCAACTGAATATTTTGACGAGGGCATGGCGAAGCTCAACATATGTCGCGGCGGCCAACTCGCGATCCGGGTCGAGCCAAGCGAGAATCTCATCGAAGCTTTCTGGAGGAATATCCGAATTTCTTGGCATTTCAGCTTAGTGGTTGTGATGATGGAGATGCAGCGACGTTTCGGTGAATTGCGCCACAGCTTAGACTACTGACCTTCGAGGTGAGATCGCCGTCGTCGTAGTTGTAAGATCAGCAGGCCGGATGAAATCACGACCAATGCCAGCCAGAACGTCATGCCCGTGCGAAGCCTGGGTTTACTGTCAACCACAATCGGGTCCTTGTATTCTCCCTGTAGTACGAATCCGGCCCAGAAGTAAGGTGCGCTCCACGCCTTCTCTTGCATGATCTTCTGTTTGGCAGATCGTATCGCCGCTGCCGGCGGCATTCCTTCCTGCAGCATGGACCTGTAGAACTCAGCCATTAATGCCCCAGTTGCCCGATCATCCACCTTCCAGAGACTAGCTACTACACTCCTCGATCCAGCGGAAATGAAACCGCGGGTCAGGCCCACCAGTCCTTCCCCTTTCATGTCCTTACCCAATGCCGTATCACAGGCACTCAGGACGGTGAGCTCGGCTGAAAGATTTAGATTGTATATGTCCTGCAGCGGCATTAATCCGTTCGTCTTGCTGCCGTCCCGCTTCACCATGGTGAGGAGGATGCTGGACAACTCCGGGTGTTCGCTGTTGACGAAACCGTGGGTGGCAAAGTGAACAATTTTGTATTCACCGACTAGTGGGCTCATCGCGGTTTCACGGCTGGCATCAAATCCCTTCGCCACCATGCCGGTGCCGCGGGGCGCTGCCGCCAAAATCGCGTCGGCTTCTTCTGACGCGTGCAACAGACGCATTGCGCCACCGTTAGGGACCGAGTCTTTAACACTCCGTAGTGTAGATTGGCTCGAACTTCGATCGCCGGAGAACGCAATCACCGACCTCGGCGCTCCATTTTCAACGCGCTCATCGTCCTTGGTGAAGACCGGATCCGCGAGCACGGCAACGATCTTATCACTTGAGCTTGCTCGAGGTTTTTCCTGGCGAATAAAAGCCAGCGTCGAGATCGAAGGGAGCGTCACTATTTCATGCGTTGCAATAAGTGGTGGCAGTTCCTTCGAGACACCTTCGACTGTCTCACCAACATTTGACCCAGCTACTTGTTGCGAGGGCATCGGTAAAGCATCTAAGGGGATATACTGCAAGACTCCTTCAGTGACGACTAAGAGTCTCTTGTCCCCAAGGCGCTCGGCTACTTGCCCGAGCAACATCTGGCTCAACTGCAGTGCTTTCTGATGGTATAACCGATCCGATGTTTCGACGTTAGCTTGATAGCCGCCGTCGATTTTCTCGCCGATCAGCTGGCGCGCAGTAAGTAACTTATAGACTTCCCGTCCCGCATCTTCCAGGGTTGCCCGGGAAGGCAGTTCATAACTGCGAAGCGAATCGCTCGTTACCGCCCAGAGGTAGCTCCGCTCATCACCGAGTGCGTATTCAAGCAAGATTGTATCCCCGCCCCGTAACTCAGCTTGAATCTGTTCCAGGCTCAGCGGTGTAGCCTGCTTCAGGGTCAGGAAGCGCGGGTTCTGATTCCTCAACTGGGCCTCAAGTGACTGGTATTTAGTACTTAATTGATCGATTTGGCTTGCCACCTCACTGGATTCAGTCTGGTTCTTGCCGCTGACTGAAAGGTCCAACTGGTATTGTGCATGTGATCGAAGCAGGCCCTGTAATTCGCGTTCACGTTCCAGGAGTTCCGGACGTGCGTCTTGACGAATGTCCGCCCCTGTCTCAGTTAGCATGTCGATCAGTGAACGGGCGCGGGAGTTCTCACTCGCCAGCAAAGCCCTGGCGGCAAAACCCTGTCCCGGCCGTAGGCGATCAAGCTGCATCAAGATATTAATACCCAGCTCGTACTGCTTACTGACTCCGGCAAAATATGAAGTGCGAAAATCTGGAGTTGCAACGTTAGTCCGCAGGTCTTCGATGACCTTGATGGAGTTTTCGATGTCGGACAATGCATCTTCAAGAGCGCCTAAGTCGCGGTGGGCGCGGGCGATATTATAGTAAGTAGAAATGAGTACGCTCTTATCGCCGGCCTGCTCGCTCAAGGGAAGCGCTTTCTTGTATGAAGCCAACGCTTGTTTCTTCGCCCCAACCCGTAGCAGAAAATCGCCCAGGTTATTCAGCGCCGTCGCTTGACCGCGGCGATCAGAGATCGCTGCATAGAACTTTAAAATCTTTTCGTACTGCCTGACCGTTTTCTCGCGGCTTCCCTGGGAAGCATAGATCAGCGCAACATCATTAAGCGCATTCGCTTCGGTGCGACTCTTGCCTGCCGCGCGACTCAGCCTCAAACACTGTTCATAATATGCCTCGGCATGAGTTAGATCTCCGACCAGTCGATATATTTTGGCGACCTTGAACATGCTCACTGCAGCCAGATCAAGTTCACCGCTATCCTGGAATAGCCGGAGAGCCCGGCGATAGTTTTCGAGCGCCCTTGGGTACTCACTCAAAAACTCGTAGGCCTGGCCTAATGCGTTAAGGGTTATTGCCTCGCTCTGTCGATCTCCGATGGCGCGAAAAATATCGCTCGCTTCCTGGTGCATTCTTATCGCATGCTCCTCGTCCCGCTTTAATGAATGCGATAATCCAAGCGCAGTAAGACACAGTCCTTCACCAGTCTTGTCTGCGACTGCTTTATAGAGGGCGAGCGCCTGAGAAATTTCAGTAATTGCCTTTTCCGGTTCTCCTATGCCTCCGGCAATGTAGCCTTTGAATAGATGAACCCTCGCCGCTCCCGTCCGGTCGCCAACTTCAGTAAAAAGACTCAGGGCATGCTCGAAGTGTTCCGACGATTTAACTAGATTACCTTTCGAATAATTAACTTCACCCAGGTTGTTGAGCGCTTGCGCGTAAGCCTGCCTGACTGTGGCAGAGTGATTCCCTGCCCTATCTGCGCCAAGAAACTCCAGTGCTTTGAAAAGGTTTTCTTGCGCCTTATCGTTGTTGCCCAGATAGGAATAGAGACGACCGATTTGACTAAGAGCTTTGGATTCCTCCAGCTTCGCGCCGGTACTCCCCGCCTCATCCGCCGCCCTCTGGTACCGCTTGAGGGCCTCACGGTATTCACCCAGCACAAAGCAAACTCTACCGGCTTTCATCGACGCAAGGGCCGCTCTTCGCGAATTGCGGGAGGAGACCCAGATCATTTCCGCCCCGTCATAATTCTCAATCGCCTGACGGAGGGATTTCTCCGTCCAATCAGCACGCAGGAAGCTCGCCCTCGCGACCGACTGCTGCGCCACACTTACCTTTCGATCCTCTGTCGTTGCCGTCGTGACGGGCTCAACTCTTAACTGATACTGCCGAACCCGGGCCTCCTCTTCCAGCGAACTAATTTCCAGGCGATACATCCCCGCCGCGTCGGTAGGCAGCGAAAGCTCCAGCACCTCGTAACCATGACTCACCTGCGCAATCAGTTTCTGTCCTGAAGGATCATAGAGCACCAGCGCCAGCGCTAGATCGCCCTTATCGAGCGAAACCCGAAGCAGTTGACCCGCGGTTAACGAAATCTCGAATAGATCCTTGTTGCCTGCGGCGATCTCACGAGGGATGGAAGCGCCGGGTGTGAGTTCGATCAATTTCGAATTGCCAGCCGTTGCCTTGGGCAGACTTCCCCCGTCTCCAGCCAGCAGACACACCCCTAAGAGCAGGAATGGGCAAAGAAGCATGGGCGCGATGCGACGGAGTCGGAGCATTCTGTTAAAGCCGCGCCTCTTATTGAGTGACATCAAAATCTTCAGCTTCCTCGTGGGAACAAATAGCTAGCGAACACGGATTGCCACTAGGGAGTTCGACAAGTCAGCGTCAGGAAGCCTTCTTTGGAGCCTTGTATTTAGCACGGATAACAGAGAGATTCAATGACAGCTCGGTGAATTGCAACCCCGTCTGGGAAATTGATGCTAGGCTGGCGCTTTCGAACTGAAACGCAAAGAGGGCAGCCCGTAACCGGACTACCCTCTCGCGCGAGTAAGGACCACACGTCCCTAAGACGAGGTCAGTTACCGACCGTCTCGGAGCCTCTTCGCGCGGCCCAACCTTTCGGCGCTCTTCTTCGTGCCGCCTGCCCTCCAATCCTCAATAGTTCCGGCCCTGGTACCCGGCGCCTTCGTGCGGAAACTCCGAGCAGCAGCCGCAACCGGCACACCTCTCTTCATCGCACTGTCTCCCACCGCCTGCTGCTTCATATCCTTGCTAACTGACATTTTCTATCTCCTTTACGTCCAAGTGCGAGTGCCGCAGTCACCCAACACGATCCACCGGGCCGGGCGTGTCCTGGTAAACTGATCCCTATCCACGCCTGCAGGCCGACTATACCTCTGACTTGAAACCAACCCTCGACATCAATTTAAAGTCCTGGATGCTCTTCTTTTGTCCTTGAACTCGCCCACGAGTAGATTTCTTCTATTCTACAAATCAGGAGCCTGATTCGCTGTGCTTGTCGGAAGCAGGCTGTCCTTTTTCAACGCTCCCGGCGGTACGACCGGTTCGGTCTTCACTTTGGTTTGCGTTTGAGAAACGTCCGTAGCATCCGTCAGAGGAACTCTGTGAAGCTTCATCATCACCGCCACGTAAGCGCACGAGTGGGGCTTTACCGACGGCGGCTTAGCTTCATTATTAGTTGGACCGGGATCGGCTCTCTTAGCTGGTTCAACTTGCCGGGAACTCTTCAATTCTGCCAAGAACATTTCGCCGCCGAGTAACATCAGACCGGGTTCGGACGAATGTCTGGGCCGCATCGAAAAACCATTTCCCGGTGCGTCGCGCAATGTGTAGCTCTCTACCTCGAACTGAATTCGTTTGCCGGACCGGCGAAGGCTTGATGATTCAAGTATCGTGCCCGGGCTTTCCGATTGTCCGTGTGTTTGCACCCGAACTATGCGTTCGCGAAACATCGCACATCCGCGGCGGGGTACCCCCCAGTCACTTGAGTGACTAGCAAACAGATATTTCGAGAAACATCTCCACGAGTCGCCGGCATCACTGCTCTCGGTATCCGGCCGGGGAAACGCATCCTTATCACTGATTCCGTTCCGCACGAAGAGTTCGATTCCCTTCGTTCGCGGCATCTTTGTTAGACCGAGTTCCGCTTTGGCCGATTCAAATGATTCTTTGACGGACTTACCAAAACCAAGGGCACGGTAAAACGCGCCGGCAAAGGCCACACCCCCTTTGTCTCCCATTCCTTTGCCCGTGCCGACGGCATAGTCAATCACTTCGGCAAGCGAACGCGCCTGGGTCCTGGTAAAACAAGCATTGAGCAAAACCAATCGCAGATGATTCTTATACAGGGCGAATACCTCCACCAGACCCTGCCGATCGACTTCTTTGCCTCTGCCCGGCGTCCCACCGAGAATGATCTTCTGTTTCTTGCTTCCGTGTCCGCTGAAGTGGACAATGTGCGGCTCGTACATCATCAAGAGCCGCTGAAGATCGATCGGCCTGATAGCCGCGTGCTTATACAATTCAAACCTGTCGCGATGCGTACCCTCCTGAAGTTTTTCAAAAACTTCCCGAGCTTCCTCGTCCACCAGAATTCGGCTGGTGGTCCACGGGTTTGCCGAGAGAAACAGTATTCGGATTTTTTCCGTCATCGTAGTGTCCTCACTTAACAGCCCACGTCGCCTCTGTACAGTGTTTCAACTGCCCTTATCATTTTGGAGGGTACAAGTCAGGCTCGAGCACTTGCTGACGTTGATTGGCCCAAGCTGCCTTGACGACTCCCCATCGAGGGAATCACCTCAAATAACTTGGCGCGGAAATCAAGTCGATCCCGTCAGCTGATCGGAAGATTTTTAAACGGGCAACTTTGGGAATGGCGAGATTGGGATTTGGCGCTGGAGACATCGCCCATAAAGAAGACCAAAAGCGATTGAAAGGAAGGCGATAATTGAAATTCAATTATGCAGAATCTGGAGTATCCAATGGGTTGCTGGGACATTGGTCAGCAAGCATGACCGATCGCGAACTGCCCCGTCTTTAATGTGAACGCGCAACGGCCAGCGCAAGATTTTCGTTGTCGCCTATTAGCATTCGCGGATTCTGCAGAAATTGGGTATCCAGACGAACTTTTTGTCGAACGTAACGGAAAAGCTCGCCGACACTGACAAGGCGATCCTGGTTCGTATCTGCGCTGCCCTTCAAACCTTCCAGAACGTAGTAGGTAAAAACACCGTGACCGTTTCCCCACCTTTGCGATTCGTGCGAGGGTTCGTTGACATCGCTTGAGGTAATGATCGCTCGGCCTTCTTCCTGGTAGAGCAGCTTCTCTAAATAAAGATTAGCCAAATTATTTCCCAGGTCCCGGGTGACATCGGCAGAGAGCCCAGCGCTGTGACAGGTGTCCAGAAGCAGCACGACTCGCTTGGACCTAATGTTTTGCTCGATGTATCTGCGTAGATCAGACATCGCGAGGGCCGTTTCAGACATGTCCTCAACGCTCGTGTCGTATGCGATCAAATATAAGTTTTGCGGTGCGGAGGGGTCCGGTGCGCCATGACCAGCAAAAAAGATTAGCAGCAGATCGTCCGCGGTCGCCTTAGCGATGAAGCTTGTCAGCGCCTGACGGATATTCGTATTTGTCGCTTGTTCGTTGGCAAGGATGAGCATATCTTCGCGAGAGAAGCCTCCAGCTGCAGGCTGTTGCAGAAACTCGTAAATCGAACGGGCATCTGCGTCGGCGTATTCGAGGTTCGGAATACCTCTGAGATTGTTCTTGTATTTGGAAATACCTATGACTAAGGCGAATTTTCGGCCACTAAGTTGAGTCAACACCCCCGGCTTTCTGATTAAGACGGGCACCATTACCTGGGTCCGCGAACCCGCAGCATCTTCGGCCTCTACGACAATTTGGGTAGTGTTCGGGTTGATGGTCGTCGACGTCTCAAAGGCTACTCTTCTCTCAAAGTTTGCCACCCGCGTGAGTTGGCGCGTCGCAATTTCTCTTGCGGCTTTAAGCTGGACGTCCTTACCGTCAACCGACACTCGCTTGATAGACGTTGCGGCAGTCGCAAAACCGCTGATCTTCACCAATAAGCTTTTTAGCGTCTTGGGAAACTCAACGGCCCGTTCAGGCTCCAGCATTACCAACTGTGGAGGGACGGTATTCTTCGCTTCAGGACTTTGTTCAACCTGATACGTGAAATCTTCGTTCCAGTTTGAGGTGGCGGTCCTGATAATAAAGCTGGAATAGTATATGCGACCGCGTCTATTTTGCGCCCACACCTCGACGGTGTTGCGCCCGGTAACGAATTGATAACCCGGTTGTAGCTTGAGATTGATTTTGACTATCTTTCCACGAACGCCAGAAACAATCTCGGAAATTGTCGCTGCGGCTTGGCCGTTTATGCTGGTCCTAATTGCACCGTAATCGATGTTATCAGCAACCGGCTTGAGTATATGTACAAGGATCTGGCTCACACTCGAAGATGGAACAATTAGTTCTGTTCGACTCGAGGGGAGGATATTTAATTCCGGAAGTTCAAGCTCAAACACTACCGGAGTGTCGGATTGCGGCAGCGTCAGCGGTTGAGTGATCAGCACAACAATAGTGGAAAAGAGGACGAGAAACAGCCGTCTCGTCCTCTTGTTACTCCTTAGGCTTAGAACTGAAGAGCGGCTCACGGTCTGCGAGTTTTCCTCGTGCTCGTCGGAGGCAGTGTTTCAGATGCCGGCTCCATCCTGGGGCTTGCGGTCGGGGCTTGCGTGATTGAGCCGGCTGAATTACTTGAACCTGACTTCATTATTTCGGCGAGGTCCGGCGCAGTCCACGTCTTATCACCGAGCACCCTCATATAGCTGTAGAGCACATCCACGTTGGGCGGCAGGAACCGGTCGTTGGCAATACTTGAAGCGCGCTTGCGTTCATACGCGGTGATATAGAGCTTCAACGCCGCGACTGCTTCGGTTTGGTTGGTATTGTCTTTGCTATCCATCAACAGCAGTGCGCGATGAAGTTGCACTTCGGGAATTTCGTGCCGAGTATCCAGGCTGACAGCTTTCAGTAGCGATTGCTGGGCCTGATCAAGCTCTTCCTTAGTCCGACCTACTTGCTTCATCACTCGTCCGTAGTAGTAAGCGGCCAGCGGATCGTCCGACCGCAGGGTGACGGATTGTTGCAGGTTCATCTTTGCCATCTGGAACATGTCGAAATAGAAGGCTTCGATGCCGTTATCGCGCTTCAGCTCGGACATGATCAAATTGAATTCCGGACTAGTGCCCTTAACCTTATTGGACTTTATGGCATCCTGATATTGCGCCTGCAGGGGACCGCCGATCAATTTCTGAGCGTAGTCGCTTCGCTCTTTGATCCGCGAACGCGCGCCCAGGAAGCCCAACTGGATTCGGTTGTCAAAGCGAGCCGCTTGGGCCATGGTCGCATACAAACGCGGGACCTCCTGAATATCGAAAGACTTTCCGAGCGTAGCCTTCAATGCAAAATCATCGGCCTCATTTTCCTGCGCCGTGTTCCAATCCAGGGCAATCTTTCTGGAGTAATAAGTGCCGATGGCATAGCCGGCTCCGATGCCGGCCAGAGTTCCGATGCCCGCACCGTCTCTCCCTCCGATTGCCGCCCCGACTCCGGCGCCGGCCAGGGCAAAAATCCCTGCCCACATCGCGCGCTTCTTTTCCTGCTTCTTGTTGTATTCGGCTTCGGCAAAAGGCAGCATCACTTTAATCCGCCAATGATCCTTGTAAACATGCGCCAGTTCGTGGGCAAGCACGTAAGCCAGCTGAGCTTCGTTATCTAACAGTGAGATCATGCCGGTACTGATGAAAACCGTTCCCGTGGAAAGCGTGTAGGCTTGTGGAATTGGGTTGACGGTGACTTTGAACGAGTAAAGTTTGTCCGAATCATCCGGCACGATCTGTTGTCCGAGACGATTGACATATTCCTGAACGCGCGGATTGTCGTACAGTGCGCGACGAAGTTTTAGTACTTCGCCTTCGGTTTCAGTCGCCAACAGCTCCTTCGGATGCGAAATGTTGATTAGGTATGCTTCGGACGCCTGCCGGCTCTGCAAGTCAAGATATGCATCATCTATCTGGTCCCGGAACTCGGGATCGCTGGCGTAAAGGTCCTCGGCAAATTCACTGAGAGTTTGATACTTCTTAGCTTCATTGGCGCGCGCCTTTGCTTCCTTACCTTTACGATCTTCCTCCTTCTTCTTCAGGCTTTCCTCCCTTTCACGTAGTTTCTTTTCTTCGGGAGATTCGGCCTGCGGCTTCTCCTGCGCAGTGTTGGCGCCTGCCTCTTGAGCGACGGCGATCAACTCGGACGTTGGCGACGTAAACAGAAATGCGAGCAGCAAAGAAAGTACTTGCAATAGTCGGTTTTTCATGGGGTGGATCCTCCTATGTTGAGCAGACGGCGTTGCACCCGCCATCCATAAATGCGTTCAATTTCGAGCGAAGCTCTTATACAGAGCTATGATGAGAAGGGGCTCAAGGTCGCTGTTGGAGCGTCCGCGAAAATTCTGACTCCTGCCGCCCACCTTGATGTGAAAAACGGTCTTCGCGAGTCGGTTCTGCTTGAACTCCTCCACTTCGTTGAACTTGAGTTTGAAGCCGTGGCCGCCTTCAGTCGGCGCAAATTCAATTCCGTTCCCCCGAAGGTGTAACCATCCTCGGCAGTAATCGACCACGTCATCAGTGTTGAATTTTTCGTGCGAGTGCGTGACAAAGAACGTCGCGCCGCCTCCGGCCTTAAATGCTTCTTCGAATTCCTTTTGAGCTTTGATGAAGTTGAGATCATGGTAAAGATTTGCAGTCGCCATGTAGGTGAGCGCTTCGCCATTCCCGGGATTCTTCTCCAGGACTTGTTCAAGCCGCGTGATCGCTTCGTTGTACTTCTGACGATAAATAAAATCCTGAATACCGGCGAGGATCGGGTTCGCGGGTGTCTGCATCGCTGCATGACCGTCCCCGCGAACTCCGACCGTGAGGAGCCAAAGCGCTAGCAACCAGACCGGAATCGCGCCCAGAGCTGAAGGTGCTGAATAGTAGGGCGAATGAAACATTTCACTAATTTGATTTCAGAGACCGGCAATCTTATTTCAACAACAGTAGGGCTGTGCCGGAGCACCTCCAAACCTACGGCGTCTCATTGCTTTCGTAGCCGAGTGCTGCGGGAAACCTGGGAACTAGCTGCGTGATTTGCCTGACCAAGCTGTAGGTCAACAGTTCTTGCCCCGGTGGTTGGGACCAGGGCCATGCAGGATTCTGCGACCGCCAGTCTTCCACCAAGCCGATCATCCAAACGTTTTTGCACCATCCTTAGTAGATGTCTTTAGGGGTTGATCCATAACAGGTAAGATAGAAATGGCCCTCCTCGTCAGGAATCCATAAGGCAAGATGGGAGAGTGGCTGCTAGCTATCTGATGTAGGAAAGATTCACGTTGAATAGAAATGCGCGGCTGTTCTTCGAAGCTAGAAGGTAGATCGTTTGGGGCCCGGGATCGTCTCGAGTCAGCTGTCTGGTTCCATTGCGCACGGCGGCTTGTTCTTCCTGTTTTGTGCGAGCCTGACCGGCGCCGCCTTCCATCTCGAAACGCTCGGTCACACCTCCCCACATTCCTTCCCACTCTCTTAGTTGCGTGTTTGAAATCGGCTGTGGCTGGTCAGAGATTGGCAATCCGAGCGGTGTTGACGTGACTATGATCGTAAGTATTTCGCCCGCTTGATTGAGTTTTGGCGTTGCTTTAAAGGGAGCCTGGTTTGCTGCGGGAATATCGATCAATCGTCCAGCTTGCAGTCGATTGTCATCACCCCGGACGGGAAATATTAAGTTAATATCGCCTGTGCTGCCATCCGCAAACCAGTCACCATCTATCACGTAAAGGTAACCAGCACGCGGCGATTCGATGCTCAACTGCAAATAATCGCCCTGGTGAAATCTCGTATCAGCTTCGACGCGTTCCGCGATCCACTCCGGCCGCAAGCGACCGTTCTCTCTTATCGACCTAAGGACTTTCGCATCAGCAACCGTAACAGGGCGAAGTTTCCACACGGTTAAGCCCAACTGCAAAAGGTTGGCGAAACTGGATTTGGTTCCTGACCCTATGGCGGGTTGAGAGGCAAGTCGATAAGCGCGGGAGCCGCCCTTGCCGGCAACTACTTTTCCGGATTTGGCCGCGGATTTCGTTTGCACTCTTGCCCTTGGCCGATTTTTAACGAAGTCGTCCGAGACAATCGTTCGGCGCGTGTCTGGTGGTGACTGGGCAAGTGCCATCGGCTGAATAATCATCAGCAGAGATAGGATGAATACGGACAAGAAGAGAGGAGACATGTGCTTAGTAACTGAAAGTTCCCTTCGCTAAGATATGAATTGATCTCTGAACACCAAAGAACATACGTCGATATCGGCGCCTACCTGTGTTCAAGTTTTGCGAGCGTGACCAACACGTCACCTGTACCATTCACGTTGGTTGTTTGCGTCGTTGCGTCTTTGGATGTTTTCAGTTCAGCATTGGAATGCGTCACGAGAAAATCTTTGACGGCATTGAACGAATTAGTCAGCGCACCCTTCTGATTCGCCAAAGCGTCGTCCTTTGCGGATTCCAATTGACTGACAGGTGAAGCTGACCAGACGATCCAGAAGTTTTCAGTGCCCGCCTGACCCCTGAAGGTGTTCCAGTTAGTCTGTACCGGTTGATTTGCACCAAAGCTACTGGCTTTTGATCGCGTTGGATAAATCATCGTTAGGCTCGTGCCGTCTCTTTCAGGGAGTCCTTCATTAAATACGTATAGATAGCCCGGGTCAGGACTCGAAAAATTAAGACGAAACTTATAGCCATTTTCAAAGATCTCCTGGCCCGAGGACTGGAAAGGATCCTGGTAGCGTCTTCCGTCACGCATTTTCTGCACTGTCAGCCAGTAGGTGAATGAGCGTGAAGGCCCGGAAGCCGGCTTGGGCGCTTCATTCCGTCCACGGAACATGTAGACACCCGCCAAAGCTGCAACGCACACCAGGATAAATACCGAGCTGGTGACGATCCACCTTGAGCGCCACCGAAGTCGATTACTGGTAAAATAATTTACAGATGCGCCGTCAGATTTCGCGGGATCCGGCGCGAGTGACGGATCTAAGCCTGGACGGGCTGTGGCGGGAAACGCATTTAGTTCCGGCAGTTTGATCGCTTCGATTGGTAAACGCTCCCCGTTCTCCTGCCGCTGCGGCAGCTCCAAACCTTCGTGGGTCATCAGTGCCCGGGCCAGGTTGTCGCCGAAGTCGCTCGCACTTTGATAGCGATCCCGGGGCTCGAATGAAAGCGCGCGCAGAATTATTGCCTGCGCTTCTGTACCGAGGCTTGAACGAAGATGAATCGGTTTTACGCGCACACCGGCCCGGTGCATTTCCAGCAATTGGGGGCCAGAACCAGGATTGAAGGGTCGCCGCCCGGTAACCATTTCATAGGCGATCACGGCCATAGAATAAATGTCGCTTGTGGCAGTGAGCTTCTCTCCGCGGAGCTGCTCCGGAGACATGTAAAGCACAGTACCGACCGGCGCTTCATTAACGGTACTGGGGGCGACTACAGAGTCTTTCACCTTCGCGATGCCAAAATCTACGATCTTTACCAACTCGGTGGCGCCTTTAAGAGCCTGAAGCATGATGTTCTCAGGCTTCAGATCGCGGTGAAGAATCCCCTTCTCATGAACGTCGTCGAGCGCAGCGCCAATCTGCTTGAGGATCGATGCAGCTCGTTCGAGGTTAATACCCTCGCTTGGAATTTGAGAACGGAGAGTCACCCCGCTTACGTACTGCATTGCGATATACGGCTTACCATCGGCCAACTCACCCGCGCTCAGCACGTTGACCACGCCAGGATGATCGATGCGGGCCAGGGCTTCGACTTCCTGTCTAAATTTTTTCACCACATATGGATCTAGTAACGAGGCATGCAAGAGTACCTTTATTACGACGGGCCTGTTGTGCAGCGTCAGGTCGCGAGCTAGATAGACGGTGCCGATACCACCCCGGCCAAGTTCTTTTTCGATGAGATAACGTCCATCAATCGTCGACCCAATGAGATCGTCCGCAGAGGTGACGTTCGACTCATCTGAGTTATGGGCGTTGTTGCTCGTGATAAGCCTAAGACCCATTTCAAAGATCGGCGATTCCAGAAAACCAGCTGATGACTCATCGGCGTCGAGAAGCGAGCTGACCTCTTCGATGAGAAATGGATCAGAGGAGCAAGCCTGGTCGACGAACGTGCTGCGTTCAGATGGGCTCATCGGCAAGGCCGAATAATAAATCTCCTGAATCCGATCCCAAACGGCGTGTTCCACTCAATTGTCTCCTGAAGTGAGAACCTCGAGCTTCGAAGTGTATTCGCGCCAAGATGCCTGGCGCGCTTGGGTTCTGAGCTTGGCGGTGAGCATCTTATCCATCCGAGGAGCCTCTGGCAATATTATCACCCGCCGAAGCGCCGCTACTTACTTCATCCATTTCTCAATAGGACGGGTGCGGGCACAGCACCGAAGTTTAGGTTTCTCAGGTCGGGAAGCGCTGGACTGCGCTGGCACTTATCCGATCTCACCTGATGCTTTTCGGATGTCTCGTGTTACTCTTTTGGCGCCTCCTCGTTACTTGGCAACTTTATCCATCAGACTCCGAACCAGCGTTTCAAAATCGATTGTGGTTTGCTCGTAACCCCGATTCAAGACTGCTTGCGAATTGTCCCGCTCGAGTTTTAATCTCAAAGCAAACAATGCCCCGCACCCACGAAATTACTGAATTGCTGCAAGCCTGGAGCAAAGGCGATTCTCATGCTTTGGCCAAGCTGGTACCGTTGGTTGACCATGAACTCCGCAAGATCGCGCACGCATACATGAGCAGGGAAAGGGCCGGACACACCCTCCAAACAACAGCCCTAGTTAATGAAGCTTTAATAAGATTCATTACAGCCGAGAAGATCAGTTGGGAGAGCCGAACGCATTTCTATTCGCTCGTGGCCAGGCGCATGCGTCAAATCCTGATTGAACACGCAAGACAACAATTAACGGAAAAGCGAGGCAACCGGGCCGAACATATCGATGTGGCTGACGCCGTACGTCTATCCTCAGAAACATCCCAGGAACTGGTCATCCTTGACGAGGCATTGACGAACTTGGCCAATATCGACGAACGGAAATCAAAGATTGTCGAGTATCGTTATTTCGGCGGATTCACACTTGAAGAAGTGGCTGAGCTGTTGGGCGTTTCCCCGTCCACGGTTGAACGTGAGTGGCGACTAGCACGTTCATGGCTGAAGCGAGAAATGACAAGGACTTCGGCTGAAGCGGCCTAGCCCTGTCTTGAATCCTCGGAAGCCAGCAGTGAGGGCGGGGCAAGAGGTTGTCTCCATTATCACAAAGAATTCCTATGAAACGCCTGGGGTATCTGCCGGCAAGCAGGCTATGCAGATTAAGCCAGCGAAGTCGTTGCAACTGATTGGCGGAGAGTCTCCGATTGACTTTACAGAGGTTGCTCTCGTGCGGCTCAAGTGATTTCGTCGAGTCTTTGTCCAAGGCAAGCCAGCTACTAAACGTCACGACCAATCCCGAAAAACCAAACCGGCTTCTTACAACGGCTGAGGGCGTTGTATTTCCAACTTACGCATGCGGGCGTTAAGCGTGCTTCGATTGAGTCCCAGTCGTGCCGCTGCGCCGGCAGGCCCGCCTATTACCCAACCAGTATCGCGTAAGGCGTGCAGAATATGCTCTCGCTCAAAAGCTTGAAGTGTAAAGGCTCCGTTACTGTCGCTGCGAACCGGAATGACTGACTGTTCCAGTGCCGTCAACGGGATCTCCAAAACAAAGCCACGCGAGAGAATTACTCCGCGCTCGATCATGTTTTGCAGCTCACGCACGTTCCCGGGCCAGGGCCAATCCACAAGTTTCTGCATCGTTGCCCTCGGAACGGTTTCGATTCTCTTGCCCATCCGTCGCGCAAACTTTTCCATAAAGTATTCGACCAGCAACGGAATGTCTTGACGCCGTTCGCGCAAAGGCGGAATCCGAATCGGAAAGACGTTCAGTCGGTAGTACAAGTCGGTGCGAAAATCGCCCTGTTTCATCATATCCGTCAAATCACGGTTGGTCGCAGCGACGAGGCGAACGTCCACTTTCCGGGTATGAGTACTGCCCAGTCGCTCGAACTCTTGTTCCTGGAGTACCCGCAGCAGCTTGGGCTGGAGGGCCGCTGGAATGTCGCCGACTTCATCTAGAAAGAGCGTACCCTTGTCAGCCATTTCGAAACGACCGATGCGCTGCGCGATAGCTCCCGTAAAAGCGCCTTTTTCATGACCGAAGAGTTCACTCTCTAACAAGTCGAGTGGAATTGCCGCGCAATTCAACTTTACAAACGAGCGCCCGCACCGCGTGCTGACGTTGTGAATGGCACGCGCGATTAGCTCTTTGCCAGTGCCGGTTTCTCCCTGAATGAGGACCGTGGAATCCGTGGTTGCCACGCATTCGACTTGCTCGAACACTGCTTCGAGAGCAGGGCTCTTACCGATAACCTGCTCAAACCTACGCTGATTACGATCTGGATCAATGGATTTTAGAGTTTCGACAGCTTGCACAGAAGACCTCCCCGGGGGAATCCGGTTCCACTTCCGCTACCTGCTCAATTTTCCAGAGCCGCTCGAACGGTTTCGAGCAAGGTTTCATCATTGAATGGCTTTGCGAGGAACTCGACCGCTCCGGCCCTGAGCGCCTGCATGCGCATCTGTGCATCACCGTGTGCGGTGATGAAGATGATTGGAATCCTGCAATGTTCAGCGTTTAGTTTCGCCTGCAACTCCAGGCCGGACATCCCCGGCATGCGGATATCGGCGATCAGGCAGGCCGC
>JAWVEM010000154.1:0-15972 GCA_033856735.1 Blastocatellia bacterium | reverse complement strand
GGCCTTCGGATGACCATAGCATCCAAGGTATCGCGACGCGAGAGCATCAGCCGTCAGGAGGAAGATGTGCGGATAATCATCCCGACGAATGACCGGCGTGCTGGCTGAGACGGTATGAACCACGCGTGGATTTGCCCAGCCGGCCCAGGCGTATTCGGTCGACTGCCGCCATGCCACGCTCGTTCGCAGAATCACCCGGATGGACTGTCCCGCATAGCGCGAGATGTCCAACTCATGTTTTTGCCATCCGCGATCAGACTTGCGCGTGCGCGGCTGCAGCTTCGTCTCAAACACCCTCTGTCGCTTTCCGGCCGATTCAATGCTGATGGTAAATCGAACTGCGCTTTTTATCAGCGGCCACGCGGCTTCTTTGATTCCGCACGCAAACTGCAAGACTGCCTGTTTACCAATTTCCAGAGCGGGGAAAGTAATGGTCGACGATGGGTGTTGAAAGATCGCTGTTTCAACTTCGCGCGCCAGTATCATCTCTTGGAGTTCAACATGATTGGCCCCGGGAGCGTCGATGGAAGCTGACGACAATAGATCGACTAAATATTCTGTTCGTGACATCGCTTGTTCGAGTAGATTTCCTGATAGATATCGAGCATTTCGAGCGCATTATCATCCATGCTCTTGATCGAGTTAACCGCAGCCCGCGCCGGCAGCTTCTGGGGATTGAGTGACACGAGAGCGTTGGCCCAAGCGTCAATATCGCCGGCGGGTACGAGCCAGCCATCAACCTCTGGCTGAATCGTTCTTCCCAGCGTGCCGATATCGCTGGCGAGCACCGGTATGCCAACATAGCGGGCCGCCTTGACGACCAAAGGCTCATTTTCGTACCAGAGTGCGGGCATCGCCAGGACGTGAGCGGTTTCAAGCACGCGTCCCATCTCGTCGGGCGGAAAGACGCCCATCAGCGTCACCCGCGGGTCCGCCTTAACCAGTTCCTTTAGTGACTCGAGATAGGAATTCGAGCCGCCGGCATCTCCATACAAGAGCAATCGAACTCTTGCTTCAGGATGCCGCGCCAGCGCATTAAGCAAGATATGCGGCCCCTTATGGTAGACGAGGCTGCCAATGAAGACAATTTCCAACTCGTCCGTCGGCGATGATGTCGCAGGCTTTAACCCATCGGTTTCGAGACCGTGTTGCAGAACCTGAATTCTCTCGGCGGAATAACCATTGCGCACAAACATCTCTTTCTGAAAATCGGACAGCGCGATCACTCGATCCGCACGTTCAACTATTTGCCATAGATAGTTTTCTCTCTGGCGAATCGCATAGATGTCGCGCCAGAAGCGAGGCAAGCGATCCTTTAGCACAGTGAAGCCCAGCGTTGAGAGCCCACGCAGTAACGGCGGGGGAAGCTGCTGGCCCTTGCCGGCGGCAAAGCCATGCGTCGCGTGCAAGCAACGCATACAATCAAGATCGTGCGCCGGCCCGTCGCAGAGCTGTTCGTTCCACCGCACCAGAATATGGCGCGGACAAATGAACCAGAAATCCGCCAGCGTCAGGACCACCGGAATGTTCATGTCATAACAGGCTTCCAGCGCGGCTCCGGATAGTTTCATCGCGTGAAGAGCATGAACTAAATCGGGCTTTGCAGTTTCAAGCTCTTGCCGCACCAACTCACCTATGAACGGATTGTCATATTCGGCCCGGGCAGGATTGGGAGCGCGGCTTAGATTGTGATGTATCTCAGTTACGGGAATGCCATCGTGCTCTGTATGTTCAGCCCTGTAATGACTTGAATCCAGCGAGGGTGATTCAACATGGGTGATCACACTAACGGAGTGACCGGCTCGCTGTGCGCGCGCTGCCAGGCCGTGCGTGTAGACTTCGGTGCCTCCCGTATGGCGGGGCAGATACTGATGGGTCAGATAAACAATCCTCAAGGAATGCCTCAATCGAATCCGGTCTTTGCATCGTAAGGGCAGTCGCCCGGATAGTAAACGACTACGGCTCGCACGCGGCAAGTCGCCAACAGTTAGCCGTTAGCTACCGGGTTCAGTTTCAAGTCAGAGTATTCTCATTAGCACCTCACTTGAGTGGGGAGTTACTCGACGCTCACTAGTCTGGAAACCGTTTAAACGGCAGCGACATACTTGACTCCGCGCGGGCTTCTGTCGAACTTCGATGCGGCCGCTGCAATGGCTCTGCCACTCTGATGCGCGGCAAGTCTCGGACCTGCCGAGACGTGGCCCATTAATCTGAACGGTCTCTGACCGTGGCGGGTCGAAGACCCGAATGAAAAAGAAGGTTCGCCGCCGGCAAGTCGCAGACTTGCCGCGCATCAGAGTGGCCGAGCCATTGCCGTAATGAGTCAAGTATATTAGTGCCTTTGAAACGGTTTTCCAGGGAAAGCGGTTGAAACCGCTATAGTTTCTTCGCGGGGCCGTGATCACCTCACTGAAGTGAGGTGCTAATGAGAAGTGAAAAACCACTACCCGCGGTAACATACCTTGACTGGCTTGATCGATTATTCATAGACTCCTCTATTCAAGTCGGGCATCTATTTCAGAAGCGCCGAAACTCGATCAAGTTACTTTTATCATGCCGCAAGTCAGCCTGATTATCCCCACCCACGATCGTCCGCATCTATTGCCTCGCGCGGTTGAAAGTGCGCGAACCGCAGGCGCTAATGTCGAGATAATTGTCGTCGACGACGCCTCTACCGACGAAACCGCGGCAGTCTGCCGAAACTTAACAGACATAAAATATGTTCGCCTCGAAAGGAATCAGGGAGTAGCTGGCGCTCGCAACGTCGGCATCTTCGAAAGCACCGGCGAGTATCTTGCCTTTCTGGATGACGACGACCTTCGGCTTCCCGGCTCGCTCGATATTCAAGTAAGAGCACTGGACGCAAATCCGAAAGCTGGTTTTGTTTGTGGCGCGATGATCATGGCCGATCAGGATTATCAGCCAACGGGCGAAATCGTCCGTGCGAGTCATTCCGGAGGCGATGCATTTTGGCAACTACTGGAACTCGAATTCCCGGTCATGCCGTTATGCACCTTGATCCGAAAAGAGTGTCTGCTGCGCGTCGGTTTGCTGAATCGACATTTGGACGGCATAGACGATTGGGACATCTTCACCAGGATCGCGGAACTCTACCCGGTGGTGGTCATCGAGACACCTGTGGGCATCTACCGGCAACCTACGCCGTTCTCAGGCCAGGGCTCTTCCGCCCGAGCAGCCCAACTTCACCGCGTGGCTCGTCATCAGTGGAACCTTCTTAAGTTGCCGCGCGCCACTCTAGCTTCGTCTCACGAACGCCGCGTCGCGCGCCAGAGAATGACGAATCGCATCGCCGAGAATTTGCTTTGGCAGGCAGCACACCATCTTCCAAACGGAAAATTCGGAGTCGCTTACTCCCACATCTCGGTGGCGCTTAGACTTGCCCCGCTGTGCGCACTTCGTCCGGCCGCGTACAAGAAACTGGTGAGGAACGTGATCAAGAAGGCCAGAACATGACTCGTTTTCATGATTGATCCTATCGCCGCGCCGCTCGCGCGTCGCTTTTGATCTCAGAGCGCGGCTTCCTTTATCGTATCTGCCACATAGTCGATCTGTTCGGGGCGTAGCTCGGAATACATCGGCAGCGAAAGGATCTCGGTAGCGGCTTTCTCGGTGATCGGCAGCGAGACGTCGCCATACCCAAGCTTCAAATAAACGGGTTGCCGGTGCACTGGAATTGGATAATGAATACCCGCCTCGATTCCCTTATCTTTCAAATGTTTTAGCAAAGCGTCGCGATGCGTCGTGCGGACGACGTAGAGATGATAGACGTGGCGAACATTTTGAGATGCGAAAGGCGTCTCGACGTCGGCCGTGGCCAGCAGTTCATTGTATAGCTGCGCGTGTGAGCGCCGAGCTTCAGTCCAGGTTTCAAGATGGGGCAGCTTAGCAGCGAGAATTGCCGCCTGAAGCGCATCGATGCGCTGGCCGAATCCAAGTTCGTCGTGCTCATATTTCGAGATGCGGCCGTGGTCGCGCAACTTACGCACCTTCGCCAACAACGATTCGTCGTTGCCGCTGACCGCGCCCGCGTCCCCATACGCTCCCAGGTTCTTGCTGGGATAAAAACTAAAGCAAGCAAGATCACCAATGCCCCCGCAACGCTGGCCGTCATACTCCGCGGCAATCGCCTGCGCGGCATCTTCGATCAGCCAAAGCTTGTGACGAGTGGCAATCTCTCGCAGAGATTTCAGTTCAGCGGGCTGGCCGTAGAGATGAACCGGCAGGATTACTTTCGTGCGTTCCGTAATCGCCGACTCAACCAGATTTGGATCCAGGTTGTAGGTCCGCGGATCGATATCTACAAAAACCGGCCGCGCCCCGATTCGAGAAACCGCTTCGGCGGTGGCGATAAAAGTATGAGCGGTGGTGATCACCTCGTCGCCCGGCTCAACTCCGACAGCCAATAAAGCGAGCAGCAAAGCGCCGGTTCCGGAAGAAACTCCCACGGCGTCTTTGGCGCCGACAGTCGCAGCCAAAGCGGTTTCAAAGTTCGCTACCTCTTCACCCAAAATAAAGCCGGCGCCGTCAACGACCCGCTGAATAGCGGCGTCGATCTCGGGTTTGATGCCGGCGTACTGGGCTTTCAAATCAACGAAAGGTACCTGAATAGTAGTAACTCCTTTAGTGCAAATTGGTGCTCTGCGAGTCTATCGCAAACTGCAACGAGCTTCGAGTGTTTAGCATGTTGCTTATAAAAATCCAACTGCTCGCGTGCTGCAGGTAACAGAGCTCGGGTTCGCCCTCATTAGCACCTGACTTCAGTGAGGTGATCGCGTCCGCCGCGAAAGATGTTAGCCGTTTCAACGGCTTTTCAGAGAAAACCGTTGAAAACGTTTGGACACTAACGAAGCGTCACTACCTCACTGAAGTGAGGTGCTAATGAGACGGAGCCTCTTTGAGTAGCAGTCCCCTGATTGTTTGTGAGAATATTCTTTCGCCTCGTTAATCAAATCCGTGAACGCGCTATTCTCGGCGCGGCCATGGAGAGGTCGCCTCAAAATCTATTTGGCGGCCGCGGAGGAATCGATTTCCCCTATCGATGGTTTTGAAACTTGATCAGGAAGGCCAGTGTCTTCGGTTTCCTTCGCTCACCCCTTACTGGCAAAGCCTCTAATGACCGATTCAAATCGAAAGGCCAGCATCATCATAACCACCCGAAGCCGTCCGCAACTCGTGCCGCGAGCCGTCCAGAGCGCAAAAGCAGCGGGCCGTAATGTCGAGATCGTCGTGGTTGACGATGCTTCCTCCGACGAGACGGCTGAAGTATGCGGCGGCCTTTCCGGAATTACTTATGTCAGAGTCGAGCGTCAACAGGGAGTCGCCGGCGCGCGGAACATTGGGATGGTTGCGAGCCGCGGGGAATACCTGAGTTTTCTCGACGATGACGATACCCGGCTGCCGGATTCTCTAGACGTGCAGATCGAAGCTCTGGATCGCAATCCAGAAGCCGGATTAATTTATGGCCGGGCCATCTGGGGGAATCACGACGGTATGCCCACTTCTCGCTCGTATCCATCAGAGTGCCCGAGCGGGGACGTCTTCTGGAAACTCCTGGGTCGCAATTTCATCCCCTGCGGCGGTGCGCTCTTTCGCCGATCGTGCGTGTCGCGGGTCGGCCTGCTCGACGACCGCATTCCGGGACTCGATGATTGGGATTTGTGGGTGCGCATTGCCGAAGCCTATCCAGTCTTAAGTGTAGAAGCGCCTATGATCGTCTGGAAAAGATCGACACCAGTTTCGGGGCAAGGGACGTCGAATGCCGCCGGCCTGGTGTCTATGAGTGTGCAGAAGTTCCGCCACAGTTGGATGCATCTGCCGCGCGCTGTTAGCGCGAAGCGATCAGACCGGGGAGCTGTGTGGCGCGAGTTTTCCGAGAACATGGCAGAGCATCTGCTCTGGGAATCGGCGCGCGCGTTAAGGCTTGGCGAGCTGCGTAAGCCGCTGCGGAGCCTTTCGATTATTCCGCGCCTGCATCCATTGACGCTGATCCGGATTGCCAGGCATCGCATCTTTCGGATGCCGCGCGCTGGACTGCCGGAATCCCTGGCTTCGTCTAATATTTGATTCTGAGTCAGTCACCAATGCGCCGCCGGATTACGTTGTGATTTCAGATAAAACTTATGCGGATTCTCCTGTGTAAAGGTCAGATCTACGGCCCCATCAGCGGCTCGGACGAGACGCTGGTCACCTATGCATCGCAGTTGCAAAAGGCCGGACACGATGTTTCTGTCTTGCTGATGTACCTTCACGCCGAGGAGGATCAATACTATCAGCGACTACTCGAGGCCGGAGTCCCGGTTTCCTGGATCGCTTCGAACCTGGCGCACACTTCCATGGGCGCTGGTCGTAAGCTGGCCTACAAGATATTTGATACTTTTCCGAGCTCGCGGCAGTTCATTCGGCGACGCACGTTGCGGCTGGTTACCGGTTTAGCGATGCGGCATTACAAGCAGTGCCGCGAGTTCATGGAAAGCCAAGAAGCTGAACTGATTCATGTGATGACTCCGGACCCGAGCGCCATGGTGATGATCCAAGCCGCACACGACACCGGCATCCCCGTGATCTATCAGGAACTGGGTATTCCCTATCATCCACCCGACTTTGAATCGTACTACGAGCAGTTCACCTCCGTGCTCAAGCTTTGTTCAGAGATCGTTGCGCTCTCGCCAAAATTAGTTGAGCACTGCCGCGAAAAGTTACCGGGCGCCAAAGGTCTGTCGATCCTTCCAATCATGTCCGACGAATTTTCTAATGGCCGCAAGCCGCACTATCCGGCGCCCGACCGGATCACCTTCGGCTTTGCCGCGCGCATGGAAGAATTGAAAGGCCCGATGATCTTGATGGAGGCATTTGCGGCCGCCCATCAGCAGTGTGAAAAGATTTCTCTGAATATCGCCGGAGACGGTTCGCAACGCCACAAGATCGCCGCTCGGGCCAAGGCACTCGACGTCGCCAGTCGTTACCGTTATCACGGTGTCTACACGCACCCTGAAGAGTGTCGCGCGTTCATGGAAAGCCTGGATGTGTTTGTAATGCCCTCCTTCACGGAAGGCACTCCGAACAGCATTGTCGAAGCGATGGCCTGCAGCAAGCCAATCATCGCGTCCGCAGTAGGCGGCATTCCGGACATGGTTGGCGATGATGCGGGCATCCTCGTGCCGCCGGGCGATACTGCCGCGCTGGCCGATGCGATCCTGCGATTGGCCCGGGATGCGGGACTCCGCCAGACCATGGGCGCCGCGGCTAAAGCTCGATACCAGGCGCTGTTCTCACCAAAGGTCGTGGTTCCTTTGATGGTCGAGACTTATCGCCGAGTGACGCGGAACGGTCATGGTATTTCGGCAGCCGTCGAGGGCAATGGGCACGTTCATCCGTGGGCCCATATCAGCTATTGATCCAGAGCCCTGGGATGCTGCAAGGGTTCAAGAATCGCGAAAATGAATTCAGATAAAACGTCCACCTCGTCGCCTGTGCGGCAGTTGGTTGCGCGACTGTGGAGCAACTGGCTCGCGGCTGTGTCCCTGTTCCTGGCGACTGCGCTGGTAGTTATTTGGCAGAACTCTCGTCTCGCAGTTCTTTGGGATCTTAGCTACACGCTTGAAAACTCATACCGCATTTCCCTGGGTGACATTCCCTATCGCGATTTTCCTTTTGCGCACGCGCCCCTCACGTTCCTGATTCAGGCCGCCATCATCAAGTTGGCCGGACGCGCGGTGTGGCATCACGCCGCCTACTGCGCGATCATAGGCGGTCTGTCAACCGTGCTCACGTGGCGCATCATTCAATCTGTCTTGCGCCCGGCGGTGACTCATGCTCGATTGATCGCGTTTCTGTTGAGCCTGCCACTGATCCCTCTCGGCATCTATTGCGTCTTCCCGCATCCGTTTTATGATCCCGACTGCACCTTCGCAATCCTGCTCAGTATTTTCCTGCTGCAACAACTCGACCTCAAGCCGGCTTCTGTCGTGCGCGCGTTGCTCGCCGGGATCGCGCTCGTGATGCCACTGTTCGTAAAGCAAAATACTGGGCTGGCGTATCTCACCGCCGCCGCCGCCTTACTCATCGTCATGATCGCGGTCGAGCGTTGGCGGCATCGTCCGGTGCGCGGTTACGTTCTGACGCTGGGCGCCGCCGCCGTCAGCCTGGCTGTCGCCGTGATGTTGATTCAATTCACGGCGGGCTTCAGGAACTACTGGCATTGGACCATCCAGTTTGCCGCCCAGCGCCGCACGCCTGCGTTGGCGGAGATGCTCGGCATCTATGCCGACAAAACGATCCTGCTGTGGCTGGCGTTGATTGTTCTCGGCTTCATATGTCTATGGTTCAAAGGCCGAGGTGGTCGCGCGCGTAGTCGCGTCTGGGCACTCTTATCAGCAGTCCTGATCTCGGCGCCTTTTGTCTGGCCGGCGATTTACCTTTTGCGCGAACACGACTCTTCAGAGAGAGCCGATCGCCTGTTGGGCGTTTGGCCCGTGCTGCTGATCTTTTCTTTTGTCGTCGCAATCGTAGCAATGAGGAGACGACGCGGAGCAGCGCTGGTAATGCCCTTCATGATCATCGGCGCCATCCACGGAGCTTTCATGTCGCAGCAACTGTGGGGATCAACCTATGCTATTTGGCCGCTATTCATGATCCTGCTGGCGATGATCGTGGCAGGCCTCGCCTCTGCTCCGCGTTTAGACGCCGGAGTTGCCCCGCAATCCTCTCCTCCACGTTTAGATGCGACACTGGTCCCGCAATCAGTCGGGCGGACAAGTCCGCCCTCTAAACGATCGTCGGATCGTTCGTCATGGCTGACTATCTCTTTCACGATCGCGGTGGCTTTGTCCCTTTTGATCTCTGGCGGATTTTATGTCCGGTCACACGAGCGTCTGGATTACGCCAACCTGGACGAAGGCCAGCTCAGGAGATCGACGCTGCCACAATTGCGAGGCCTTTCCGTTCGCGGCGATTGGATTCCGAGTTTCGAAGAGTTGGTTCGTTATGCCGAGCGCGAGATTCCGCGCGCTGAAGGCATCCTGCTCCTTCCCGGCGAAGATTCTTTTTATTACGCCACCGGCCGCCGCCCACAGTTCCCTGTGTTGCTATTCGATCACACGGTCAATCCGTACTCGCCGCAGGAAATTCTCCAGCTCGCTCGCGACCGAAATATTCGCTGGGCGATCGTCAAACAGGACATCCAAGACGAAGATGAGCAGATTGAGCAGGAGAGAGACCGCATAACCGAAGCGCTCGATCAGGACTTTGAGCAGGTTGAGAGTTTGAGTAACTACGACATCTATCGACGGCGTGATCCTAATAGCCAAAAAGACGACGACGATGACGACGATAAGTAACTCGGACTGGCGGTTCCGCCCCGGGACTCAGGTGGATCAACCCGAAGGGTTGACAGATGTAGCCGGAGGTCGAGCGGAGCGAAGACCTCCGGTAAAGCGAGGTAATCTGTTTGCACCCTGCAGGGGTGCCACCGCTCTTTCAAGGTGACTCTTGCACCCCTTCGGGGTGCCCGACGATCAATGGGTCTTCCGGTGGTCTGCGGACCACCGCCTACTATCTCGCAGCCCTTCGGGCTGCCGGACTTTCCAACCAATGAGAAAGGCTCAGGTGAGCCAGTGGGTCACTAGCCGCTCGAGAGGGCGTAGCCCCTCGTTAAGCCACGAAATATTTTTTTGGAACCTCGGCCCTGTTGGTTGTTTACTTTCCCTGAACAAATCAGAGTGTTATTTACCTGACTTTCGCCAACGCAGAGCATGCATTGCCCCGCACGCTCTCTAGCATCGAAGTCTTTGGGTACTGAATTGGGATGAGCACGTTCGCGGGTTTTGCGACCACAAGAAAAGGCATCAAACACATGAAAACCACCATCGCAACATTGAGTAAGGCAGTTTTGCTTGGCCTTGCAGTCCTGGTAATCGTCGGCGCGAGCCAAAGCAGCGCGAGGGCCGATGAGGTAACCATCGCGGGTACGACCGCAGGATCGATCACCGGCGTACCTCAATTAACATTCTTCGGTAACAGTTTTACCGGGACAACCGCACTCAGCACTGGCGCCCTAAGTGGTCCGAACAGCCTGGGTACATTGTCGCTAGACACATCGCCTTTGCAGCCGCTCGCCGGAACCTTTGCTTTGAACATCACATTTGGGGCGCCATTGGGCATCAATGGGGGACAAGGAACGACTTACACGGCGACAATCCTGGGCAGCGTCTCGCCAAACGCCAATCAGGGAGGAGTGAATATTCATTTCGCTCAGCCTTTACAGGTCTTTACTTTCACCAACGCGTCTGGCGCGGGCACATTCTCCCTGACTGTTCCCGATCTATTTGTGCAGTCGGGTCAATCAGCGAATTTGACGGCAGGGTTTACTGGCGAA
This sequence comes from Blastocatellia bacterium, assembly GCA_033856735.1. Classification (GTDB taxonomy): domain Bacteria; phylum Acidobacteriota; class Blastocatellia; order Pyrinomonadales; family Pyrinomonadaceae; genus UBA11740. The sequence continues at coordinate 5,579 of JAWVEM010000154.1, read as the reverse complement.
CAGGGCACCCCCGCGGTTCCCGAACCCGCCACGCTGGTTCTGCTGGGAACGGGATTGACCGGCATCGCCGCAAAGTTGCGCAAGCGAAGGAAGTTGCTAAATAAGAACGTCTGACCGGAGTGCTTGTCAGCAGGTTACAAACATCTAGGCCGGCGGGAATCAATTCTGCCGGCCTTTTGTTTTTGAGAAAGGCGCTAGAGCGCGCCGCCTGAACTAACGATTCTCGCCGATCGCTCGGCGCAGGGCGCTGATAGAATCCTGACGAAAGCGCTCTTGAAGGTATCGGGCAATGGGATACCCAATTCGCGCCCACGCCGCCCGCGGTTTCGAGACGGCCCGAATTCTGTACACGACCTCTTCCGATTCCGGCTCGATCATTACTTCAAAAATCTCTTCGCCCATTTCCGCGTGGTTGGTTAAGGTTCCATAGGCGAAGCCAAAGCTTGGTCCGGTTTGCCGATCGCCGATGCCATACACTACGCGACAACCATTGAGCGACCAGAATCCCAGGTGATGAACGAGTACGGCGACATTGGTTCCTGGTTCAATGGCAGCACCCTTCGGGAACAACTCAGCCCAACCCAACTCATAGTGTCGCCACTGGGCCAGCGCGTTTTTCGCCCGCTCAAATGTCTCCTGACCGTGTCCAATTACCGCGCTGGCCAGATCGGCGTTGAAACCCTTTGGAGATTGCCGCGCGATTCCCACCGGCTCGTACGACAGCGGCAAGTCGCGCGCTTGACCGAGGCACTCAGCGATCTCGTCTTGAGAAGGGCGGCGGATTAGGAGCATTCGATTCTTGAAGCCGGCAGATCAATCAGTCAGTTCCAGTGCGCTGGCCGCAGAGCGGGCAAATATTTATATAGCCCGAACGTATTCACCGACCATACCCATTTCGTTGCTGCCACGCCAGGCGCGCAGCCCTGATCAGTTGCCTGAGATCAGGACCATCAAGATCCGACGCCGTGTGAAGCTGAACGTATTTGTGAGTCTTCCCGCTGCCCTCGAGCAGGCCACTTGGATCGTTGAGCTCCGCGCCGCGCACGAACCCGAGCTTCACTCCTGACTTACCCAGGATCAAAGTGCACACCATGCCGCGATAGCCTGGGCCGTAACCGTAACTCAGGACTGCCGCAGACGGGTCGACACTCTCTTCCGCGCCCGTCAGTAACTTCAGCAGCGCCCGGCGGGCCTTGTTGGCGAGCGCTTGCGCGTCGTCGGGATACGGTTTCAGGATCTCTTCGGCGGAACGAGCTGTCATTTCCTTTCCCTCGCCTCAAGCGTTTTCGTTTTTGCATTACCGTCGAACGGCAGGATCGACAGCCAACAATGAGGTCAGTACCGGGAGCGATAACGACCGGGTCCAAGCCACGACTTGAGGTTGCAACGAGACCCGGTCGCTACTGCTCGACCTCATGGACCATGCCGAGTGCCCACCCGAACGCGCCGCAAACTTCACCCAATCAGAAACTTCAACAATCCGCCGGCGGCTGAAAGACCGCCGAGGCGATCTTCATCTGTGGAATAGTATCCGAGCGAGCTATCGCGATTGGCCGCGGTGAGCTGTTCGATGCGGAGTTGTTCGCGCTGGAATTCAATCTCGGTCTTCTCTTTCTGTCGCGCAACCTCGAGCCCGCCGCCGCGGATGAACTGCACGATGCCGCTAAGCTCATCGCGATCGAACCAGCTCCCGTGGCCTTTGCACACATCGACGATCACACCAGAGCAACGCGCGAAATTGATCCGGTTCATCAACTGGCCACACTGCGGGCACGGAGCATAGCGAATCCTTGCCGCGTCCACCGCGGGCGACGCGTGTCCGGGTGCCGGCGACGCAGTGCCCAACACGACTGACTGCTCTTCTCGATCGCCGCAAATCTTTTCGAAAGCCGCCACCTCTACCCACAGCCCCTCACAATTTTCGCATTCGCGCATGGCTGTGGAACCGAGCGTGATGGAAGCCATCTTCGTCCGGCATCGCGGGCACGGTAACACGGACAGTTCCGCGGCTGTGGCTTGCGCTGCCGCCGCGCCGCAGTGCGGGCAATGCTTGCTGCCAATGAACATCAAAGCGAAGCAGGATGGGCAGGCAATCGTTGCGAGCTTTGATTCGCAATACCGGCACTGCGGCGAGTCGGACGAGATGGCCGCGCCACAGTTGGGACAGTTGAGGGTTTGTGCTTGCATCGAATTTGGCCTCGGACTACCGGCCCAGCTTAGCACCGAGACTAAGCCTCTGCCACGGAAATTTTTCATCTTCGTTAGCCGGATAGCGACGCAAGATCCCATAGCCCACGGCGTGCCGAGTATGCATTGAAACTGCGGATGCGGGGTTGTCAAAACAGGATTTTAACGCAGAGGACGCAAAGGTTTTCGCAAAGGAGCGCAGAGAAAGACATCCTTTGCGTACCTTTGCGAATTCCTTGGCGCTCTTTGCGTTTACAAAACTTTTCCCCCGGTTCATCGCCAGTTTTGTCCACAGCCTCTTACCCCCTGGGTATAGATCTTTGACTGCTCCACGGCTGATGATTCCGTTCCATCCGAGGTCAGCATCGCGGCCGCTCCCATCTTTTCAAGAGGCCATGTGCCGATGAGAATCGCTGGACGAACCAACGCTCTCTGTGCGATGCTGGCGCTTCAAGTCCCACTCGTAAATTACAATTATCTTGTTCGTCTTTCCCTTGGCGCGCAATCGCATGAGCACCGTGCTCGACGAAACAATTCTCGAAGACCGGCCGGAAGTTGACCTTTCGGTACTCGCCGCATCTCTGCTCACTGAGCGTGAACAACCCGTCGTGTTGGCTTTTGACGTCGGCACTTCCGGCGTGCGCGCTGGTCTCTTCGATAGTCGGGGCGACGCGATTGAGGGCTCTCAAACCTCGATGGCAAACGAATTCCTTGAGCTTGCAAGCGGCGCTGATCTCGACGCCGACGCCTTAATCGAATTTACTGTGCGGTCGATTGACCTCGCTGTCAGGCGCGCCGAAAGTTTCGTTTCGCGCATCGATTACGTCGCTGCTTCGTGCTTCTGGCATAGCCTGGTCGGCGTCGATGAAGACGGGCGCGCCACTACGCCGCTCCTTGGCTGGGCCGACACTCGCGCCACGAACTCGGTCAAAGAACTTCGATCGAAATTTGACGAGCCGGAAGTCCATCCTCGCACCGGCGCTCGTTTTCATCCGAGCTACTGGCCCGCAAAGTTGTTGTGGCTGAAGCAGGAGCACAGCGAACTTTACCGCAAAACAAAGCGCTGGCTCTCGTTTTCCGATTATCTTTTCTTGCGTTTGTTCGGCGACTCGCGCACCAGCGTTTCGATGGCTTCGGCTACCGGGCTTTTTAACCAGCACACGTGCGAATGGGATGGCGAACTGCTCGCCGGACTAAACATCTCTCTGGAGCAACTACCAGTTATTGCGCGGCCGGGCGAGACTGTTCGGCAACTCTCGGAAGGTTATGCTTTGCGTTGGCCCATGCTTGACAGCGCCGCGTGGTTCCCGGCAGTCGGGGATGGCGCTGCCAATAACATCGGCGCGGGCTGCGTCGATTCCGACCGGGCGGCGCTGATGATCGGCACTTCGGGAGCGATGCGCGTGCTGTACAACGGAACTCCTCCCGCGATGCTGCCTTCAGAGTTGTTTTGCTATCGCGCCGACCGCGATCGCGTAGTGATTGGCGGCGCACTGTCTGACGGCGGCGGGCTTTATCGCTGGATGAAGGACAGCCTCGCTTTGAACTACTATGATGCTGAGTTGGAAGAGAAGCTTCCATCGATGGAGCCCGACGCGCACGGCTTAACGATTTTGCCTTTCTGGTCAGGCGAGCGAGCAACCGGCTGGTCAGGTTCGGCGCAGGGTTCGATTGTCGGACTGACGGCGCGGACTAAACCAATCGACATTCTGCGCGCCGGCATGGAAGCCGTTTGTTATCGCTTCGCTCTATTGGCCCAGGCGCTCGATAGAGTCGCACCCAATGCAACGATCGTCGCTGCAGGCAATGCTTTGCTTTCTTCCCAGGCCTGGGCGCAGATGATTGCCGACGTGCTGGGACGACGGATTGAACTTTCCGCAATCAACGAAGCGTCGAGCCGTGGCGCCGCCTTGCTCGCGCTCGAAGCTGCGGGCAAGATAGACAGTATCGAAACAGTCGATCCTGGGCTGGCGCCGATCGCTTACGAGCCCGACCTGACGCATCATCTGCGTTATGCGGAAGCAATCGAGCGGCAGCAGAAGCTTTACGAGAAATTGATCTAGTTCGCAGACTCGTTTAGAAGGCGGACTTGTCCGCCCACGCAGAAATCGATTGAGAACCCGACGGACAAGTCCGTCTTCTAGACCAGGAAGCCTAAAAATGAGTGCCAGAATGCAGGAAGAAACAGACGCCACGCCGGAACTCGACCAACTTTGCATCAACACCATCCGCGCGCTAACGCTCGACGCGGTGCAGAAGGCCAAGTCCGGACATCCCGGTTTGCCTTTAGGCGCCGCGCCGATGGCTTACGTGCTGTGGACAAAGTTCATGCGTTACAACCCGCGGAATCCGAAATGGGAGAACCGCGATCGCTTCCTACTCTCCGCGGGCCACGGCTGCATGTTGCTTTACTCTCTGCTCTACCTCACCGGTTACGATCTGTCGCTTGATGAGATCAAAAATTTTCGCCAGTGGGGTTCGAAGACTCCCGGTCATCCTGAATACGGTTTGGCGCCGGGGATCGAGATTACGACCGGACCGCTTGGCCAGGGCTTTGCCAACGGCGTCGGCATGGCGATGGGAGCCGCGCACCTCGCCGCAAAATTCAATCAGAAAGATTTCTCGCTCATCGATCATTACGTCTATGCCATCGTCTCCGATGGCGATTTGATGGAAGGCGTCGCGTCGGAAGCAGCATCGCTCGCCGGCCATCTTAAACTCGGCAAGCTGATCTATCTCTACGATGACAATCACGTAACCATCGAAGGCTTCACCGACCTGGCTTTCACTGAAGACGTCGCAAAACGCTTTGAAGCGTATGGCTGGCACACTTCGACGGTAGAAGATGGAAACGACCTCGCGGCCATCGAAGCGGCAATTCGCGACGCGCAGTCCGTCGCCGATCGTCCATCACTGATTTCGGTGAAAACGACAATTGGTTACGGCATGCCCACCGCCGGCACGCGCAAAGCCCACAGCGATCCGCCCGGCGAAGAAGCAGTGCGCGAAACGAAACGACATCTCGGTTGGCCAGAAGACAAACAGTTCTTTGTGCCTGAAGAGGCGATGGCGCATTTTCGCAAAGCTATTGAGCGCGGTACAGAGCAGGAAAACGTTTGGCAGGAACTGGTCACAAGTTACGCAGAAAAGCATGCAGAACTCGGTGAACTCTGGCAGCAAACCGTCAGCGGCGAGTTGCCGGCTGATTGGGAAAAGCATCTGCCGACTTTTGAAAATGCCGAGCCCGTTGCCACCCGCGTGGCCAGCGGCCAGGTGATCAATGCTCTCGCTCCGCACATGCCTATGCTGATTGGCGGCTCAGCCGACCTGGGAGTTTCCAACAACACGGACATCACCGACGGTGGCAGTTTTGAAGCCGGAACCTACGACGG
>JAWVEM010000153.1:0-23234 GCA_033856735.1 Blastocatellia bacterium | reverse complement strand
CGGGTGAGGTTCTTGATTTGGTCCGCTACTTTGGTTGCGCCCGCGGTCTTCGCTTCGGCGTTCGCTTGCGGCGCGGAAGTTTTGGCGGGCGGCGTTCCGCGCCTCGTGGTGCGCGATCGCGTTTGTGACAGAGCGGTAGTCGATAACAGTAAAAGGCAAACCAGAACCAGGATTTTCTTCATCATCACTCCTTAACAAGTTTCCAATAAGCCTGAGGCATCTACCCTTTGCCAGTCAAGCGGAATCGATTGCCCTTTGCGCTTCCGCTCCTCTTTGCGCCTTTGCGTGAAGTCTCTTTCGCTAACGATCGGTTTCACGCAAAGGCGCAAAGCACTACGGAAGGCGCAAAGAGGAACCAGACCACACAGATGAATTCGGTTTCGCTCTCGGGCGGCTGGTACAATTCCGGGTTGCTCCGTAAGATCAACCGCCCGCTACCGCAGGCGGTTCTGACAAGATGCCGAAGCGAACTTTAAAAGTCGAACGACTGGGACGCGTTGAATACGGCGCGGGGCTCGACCTGCAAAAGCAAACAGAGCGCGCGGTTTTGACGGGCGTGCAGCCCGACACATTGCTTTTGCTCGAACATCCACACACGCTAACCCTCGGGCGGCGGGCCACTGGCGGAGGCATCACTGCTTCACAGCAAGTCTTACAAGAACGCGGCGTGACAGTCTTTGAAACCAATCGCGGCGGTAAGGTTACTTACCACGGGCTCGGTCAAATCGTCGGCTATCCAATTATCAATTTGAGACCGGATCGCGAAGACGTGCATCGCTTTGTGCGCGATCTGGAAGAAGTCCTGATGCGCACGATGAACGACTTTGACATCGAAGCGTTTCGCATCGTCGGGCTGACCGGCGTGCATACGCGGCGCGGTAAAGTTGCCGCCATCGGCGTACACATTGCGCGCTGGGTCACGACGCATGGGTTCGCGCTGAACGTGAACACCGATCTCAGTTACTTCGATTTGATTGTGGCCTGCGAAGGCGAGCCGGTAACTTCGATGAAGGAACTGCTGGGACGCGAAGTCGAAATGAGCACAGTCGAAGATCGCATCATCCATCACTTCGCGGAAGTTTTTGACAGGGAACTTGAGGGCCACAAGAAGGCACAAGAAGCACACGATACGGAAAGCAGCCTTGCCGGCATTTCCTGACTTACCCCTTCGTGCCTTTTGTGCTTTTTTGTGGCTTAATTCCGGTTCTTTATGCTGACACTCAAACTTATCAATGAAGCCGCCGCGCGCATCGCCGGGCGCATTCACCGCACGCCCGTCATGACCTCGCGATCTTTCAACCAGGTTGCCGGACGCGAGGTTTTCTTCAAATGCGAAAACCTGCAACGCGCCGGCGCTTTCAAGATTCGCGGCGCCACCAACAAAATTCTCTCGCTGACGGATGATGAAAAGAAGCGCGGCGTGATCGCCGTCTCTTCCGGTAATCATGCGCAGGCCGTGGCCCTGGCTTCGCGTGAAGCAGGCATCCGCGCCGTCGTAGCGCTCCCGGCGGACGCGCCCAAAGCTAAGGTCGAAGCGACGCGCAATTACGGCGCGGACATTCGCTTTTTCGATCGCCATAAAGATGATCGCGACGCCTTCGGCCGAGAGATCGCCGAACGCGAAGGATTGGTGATGGTGCCGGCTTATGATGACTATCTGATCATGGCCGGACAGGGCACGTGCGGTTTGGAATTTCTCGCAGAGATTCCAGAGCTTGATAGCATTCTAACGCCTTGCAGCGGCGGCGGATTGTTTGCGGGAGTAAGCACTGCGGCAAAATCCATCAAGCCGTCGATTCATTGCTATGCCGTCGAACCGGATACGGCCAACGACACTCAACAATCGATCAGCAAGGGCGAGCGGGTCGCGATTCCACCGCCGCCAACAATCGCGGATGGCTTGCGTGTGCAGACACCGGGCGCGCTCACTTTTCCGATCACACGCGCGAATGCCGACGATGTGCTGACGGTGAGCGACGACGAAATTACGGAGACGATGCGGTTCATGTTGTTTAGAATGAAATTACTCGTCGAGCCCTCTGGCGCGGCGGCGGCGGCGGCTGTGTTTTTTCAGAAGTTGCCCGCTGATCGGAAGCGAGTCGGCGTGGTATTATCCGGCGGTAATATCGATAGCGATGTGCTGGCGCGAATGCTGACTGAGGAAGGGGATGCCTGATGTTTCAAACAATCTTACTTGATGTAGCGCCCGATCCCACGGGTGCCGGATCGTTGGCTGCAGTGGTGCTTTTGGTTATAGCCTTTATTGCCCTGATCGCCGGTGGCCTGGCGTTGTTTCTCTGGTATCGCAAGCGCAGTATGCGAGGAATGATCATGGTCCAACACAAACCTTTGCCTGCGGCTGGCGGCGGCCAGGCTCAACTGAGCAATCCAAACCAACCGTAAGAATTCAAGACTTCTCCGCCAAGAAAAGAAGCAAGATTGGCCAGTACGATAACGCCAAAGTCCCGCCACATCGACGCGTTGCCCACTTGCTCTGATTCGCCATAAGCCAGCCAGAACAAAATACACTCAGCCACGGGTGCGAACACTTCGGCGACTACCAGATAGAATGCGCGCGAAGTGTGGGCGAGCGTTAAAGGCAAGACGAGCACCACGATCGGATAGGTGCAGGCGGTCAGCCAGATGCCGGCAAACAGTCTGCGCCGGATCGGATGCCGGGCGGAAAGACCGACCAGCAGAATCGGCGTCTCGATCAGAATTGAGAAAAGATAACCGAGCGGAAGAAAGCGCCAGAGTTCGGAAGCGGACATCAGATTACAGAAGGCAGCAGACTCTCTGCGGCTTTGCCGCTTGATGTGCGGTAAGGCTCCGCCTTACCGGTGGGGGAGTCATTGTTGATCTTTAGAGGCTCCGCCTCCGATCAGAGGCGGAGCCTCTAATCGTTGATGGAAGTTGACGGAAAGGCTTAGCCTTACCGCACATCAGGCGGCGGAGCCGCTCAGATCATTCTCAGCAGAAACGGCGCTTCCGCCAGTACATGTGCGATCGCCACCGCAAAATAAACATCACGCATGGCCGGGTAGTTAACTGAAAATCCAAACCAGAGTAAGGCGACCACGAATAATCCGAAGACAAGAAGCGCCGCGATCAATTTTGGAAAACCGCCGCGACGCCGGGCCAGTGGAATCGTCTTCACGTCCCACACTGCTCCGGTCGCGCCGATGAGCGGCAGAGCGACGATCCACACTCCGTAATGGAGCATCTCCAGAAAGACATGCAGAGAGACCAGCACGTGGCTCGAGACATTCGGCAGGAGATCCGCCCCGGCGTGTTGCGTGATGCGCCAGAACAATCCGTTGTCATCCGCCAGCGAAGACGTGCGACTAAGCTGCCAAAGCATCCCCACGATCAGCAACGGGAGCAGGAGCAGGCAGCGATGATAAGTGCGCAGCCACTCTGGCCGCGTGCGCCGCAAGTGTCTATCCAGAAACCAAAGCGCGACGAGCGGATGAAGATAAACAATTGCCAGACTGAAAAGCTGTGGCGCCAGCCAGTTCAAAGCGCACAGCATGAACACGACCGGCAGCGCCCAGAACCAATCGCGCCGCGAATTCTGCTTTCCCCTCATCAACACAAGGGCGCCCAGCCACAATAACAGGAGCGTGTTCCAGGTCGCCATCGCATCCGGCCAATGCGCGCCCGACCAAAGGTTCGCGTAATACAGCGCGGGCATCGCCAGGTACGCAACGGTGAGCAGGAGGATTCCCGCGAACGCTACCGCAAAGAAGTTGCGAGAACGGCCAAACCTCGCCGGCAGGCGCATTAAGAAGTAACGCAACTCGAACCAATTGTGCGGCCCGGCAAAAAGAAACACGGTGACGATCGAGACCTGCAGCGGCAACCAGCTCGCCAGCGCTGCGGAGATGCAAGCGCTCGCGACTAACATGACCGCGAACAATCGCACGCTCGTGCGTGTTCGAGTGATCGGCCGCGGGTTGCGCCATGCGGCTACAGAAATGTTAGCTGCTTGTTCCATTTAGAGCGCAGGTAAAGATGCTCGCTACCGCGAGCAGTTCCGTAAAGGGGATTACTCCTCGCCCGGTGTATTCGTCTTCTTGATCGGAACGATCAGCTTGATGCCGTCATCGCCGGGAACAATCTCGATGTTCACTCCGCCGCGCGTGGCCTGGCCGTTGTTCAAATTCTCAGGCAGTTTCTGCCAGTAGTAATATCCCGGCGGTCCGGCATTCGCGCGGACGATTACAGTTGCCGCGCCCAACATGCCGACGACGAGCAACACGGCGGCAATCGCTTTCCGGCTGCGACGCTGGCTCGAGCGGGCCAGCCACACACCCGCAAAAGAAACGGCGAGGAACATGAACATTCCAGCCATCGCCGTTCGGGTCGAGCTTTGCATGAGGCGCTGCGTCATCGACGTGCTCGCGGGGGTGTTCGCCGTCGCTTCGCGGATGCGCTGTAAAGTCTCTTGCGAGATTTGCAGGCGCGCTTCGTACGACTTCGAGTCCGGCACGATTTGCAGCCCGGTGTGGAATATACTTTTGCCTGCTTCCGGCGTTGGCTTCGGCCGCGCGATGTCGGCGAAGGTATAGACCGCGCTACCAACCAGCAGCAGGGCTGCGGCGCAAAGAACAACGGATCGTTTCATAAGCTTCCTCCAATTTCGCAATCTGAGAAGTTTGCGTGAACAGGTTGTCAAATGCTGGGGAGTATAGCGCAGAAATGCGGTGTCGGCTCAGTTTGAACTGGGATGAATTTCATTAGCACCAGGCTTCAGCAGGCTGTCGGGAAAAGGTATTTCTCTGTGTAGCCTCTGTGATGCTCTGTGTCTCTGTGGTGGATTTACTGCGAAAATATTCGCCACAGAGGCACAGAGGCTACACAGAGAACCACAGAGACGGTTTCCCGACAGATTCCTTCAACCAGGTGGTTAATAGGCTCATCGATTCCTGAACCGGTTCAAAACGGTTCGTCGATGTATTATCGCCGCAACACCGCACTGAAGTGCGGTGCTGATGGGATTCCCATCCTTCAGGCACTCGGCTTGGATGCTGAATTCCGTTAACGGATGCTAGAATGCTTCCCAAGCAAAGAGGTAAATCGATTGGCCCGCGAACTTCAAGTTCTCAACCAAAAACCACGTCAGCCAAAGCCCGAATGGCTGCGCATTCGTCTGGGTGATCCGACGAACCAGAACCACCTGCTCAAGTTGATCGAGGGGCTGAATCTGCACACGGTCTGCCAGGAAGCGAAGTGTCCCAACATTTTTGAGTGCTGGTCCGATCGTACCGCCACGTTCATGTTAGGCGGCGATATCTGCACGCGTCACTGCGGATTCTGCGCGGTTGGCAAAGGCGAGCCTGGGCAGCTCGATCAGGATGAACCCCGTCACGTCGCGGAAGCGGTTCGGCATTTGAATCTCGCGCACACGGTAATCACCTCCGTGAATCGTGATGATTTACCTGACGGCGGCGCGGCGCACTGGGCCGACACCATTCGTCAGGTCCGCGCCCTTAATCCCGAATGCAAAGTCGAAGTGCTGATTCCCGACTTCAATGGCGACGAAGCCGCTTTGAACACCGTACTCGATGCGCGGCCGGACGTGCTCAATCACAACACTGAAACGATTTCGCGGCTCTATCGCCGTGTGCGTCCCGATGCCGACTATCAACAGTCTCTGACCTTGATCAAGCGCGCTGCTGCCCGGCGTGATCTTGACCAGAGCGGCATGATCACTAAGAGCGGCATCATGGTTGGTTTGGGCGAGACCTTCGACGAAGTCGTGGAGTTAATGAAAGACCTGCACGCCGCTTCCTGCGACGTCATGACCATCGGCCAATACCTGCAACCCCAGGCGCGACGCTTACCTGTCGAACGCTACGTCACACCCGCGGAATTCGATCGCTGGCGCGACATTGGATTGCAGATGGGATTCCGTCATGTGCAGTCCAGTCCGCTGACTCGTTCGTCATACCACGCGCGCGAACATGCTGAATAATTTGGAGTGCGGCGACTTGTCGCCGCTTTTTCTTAATCGACATAAAAAAGCGGGAACAAGTTCCCGCACTCCAAAGTAAGACGTCGCCCTTCGCCAATCACGTCAGCACTTCCATCGCGGCGTCCAGAAGTTTCATCTTCCAACTGAGCCATTGTTTGCTGAGCGTGCTGGCGGTGCATTTCACGGTGCGGGCGTTCGCGAGATCGGGAGCCATGACGCGCCGGCTGAAGTCAGCTACGACCTGCGGATTCGTAATTATCGCGATTAGTTCCTGATGAATCCGATAGCTGAGATAATCGAAGTTTGAAGAGCCGGCGATCAGGTGTTCGCCGTCGATGAGCATGGCCTTCAGATGGCTCATGCCGCCCTGGAACAACCGCAGATCGATTTCCGAGCGCGCTGATTCCAGCCGCGCATAGTTCGCAAAGAAGCGCCAGTTGTTCTGCTCGGGCGTCACAATTTTCACGGCTATACCCCGACGCGTGGCTGCCCGCAGCCGATCGTAAAACGGAAAAGTGATGTAAGGACTTTCGACGAAAATCGACTGTTGCGCGCCATCGATTAAATCCAGCACCCGCTGAAACGCCGCCCGGTTCGCGCGGCCATCGGCCGTGAATATTTCAAGGCCGTCGAACTGCCGCTGCGCCACGCGATCGCGTCCATCCCATGTTGTCAGGAAATCCTCGCGCAGAAACCGGGCGACGGTCTCGTCTTCGATGCGCAGCATCATGTCGTGCCAGGAGGCGTTGTGCTCACTGAAGTTTATCCCGCCGATATAGGCCGTCTGGTCATCCAGTACGATTAATTTTTTGTGGTTGCGGCTGAGGATCCGGCGCAGCGAAAGGCCATACGGATTTGTGAAACGAATCTCGACGCCCGCGCCTCTGAGCTCGCTCATCATGGCTGCGGTTTCGCGCGCCTCGTGCCGCATTTCCTCATCGAAGAAATTCGCCGGCGAGTAACGAAAGCGATCGCTCAGAACCATGCGGGTAAACGAATCGGCGAGCACGCGCTTGTCCTTTGCGACCGATGAAAGTAAAGCAGCAGATAGTTGCTTGCCGACCGCGTCGCCTTCAAACGCGAACGTCTGCACGAAGACCGACCGTTGAGCTGAAGCAAGGTCTTCACTCAGGCGTTCCCAGAATTCGTTGTAGTTGACGAGCAGGTCGATCATCTTGAAGCAGCCTCGGCAGCCTGCACACCGCCGACAAGATGCCGGCTCTTCGGGCCGCCGCTGATTGTATTCGATCCGGGTGCTAGAATGAACAGCCGAAGGGCCACCAACCATAATGCTTCACATTCACAACGGCGATTCAGCGGCCGGAACGGCGAAGAAATCTGATATTCCAGGTGCGCACCTCGCCTGGCGCGAGGCCCTGGTGTGCGGGCCGGCGCCGGGCCACCTGTCGGCAGACGAGTTTCGCCGCGTACGCGCACAGCATTTGGCGGATGCTTACGGCGTCGCGCAGGGCAAGTGCGAACGGGAGTTAGCTGAGCAGGAAGCGACCCTTTCGGCCTTTACCGATCACGATGAAGTTGTGCTTTGGTTCGAGCATGATTTGTTCTGTCAGGTGCAGTTGATCTATCTGCTTCATTGGTTCTCGCAACAAGAACTTGGCACGACCAGATTAAGTCTAATCTCAATCGACCAGTTCCCTGGCGTTGAAGGATTCAGAGGATTCGGCGAGCTGAACGAAGAACAGTTGGTCGCGCTTTTTCCGCAACGACAAGAAGTCACCAGGACTCAGTTGGAGCTGGGATCGAAAGCATGGCAAGCATACTCGTCGGCAGACGCCGCCGGCTTACTATCTCTGCGGGATTCGGATACATCTTCATTACCCTTTTTGAAGAGTGCGTTGATTAAACACATCCAGCGCTTTCCTTCGACCACCAATGGACTCGGAAGAATCGAAAACGCCAGCCTGGAGTTAATAGCCAAGGGTTACGGGAGCTTCAGATCCTTGTTTCCGGCTTTTGCCAGGTGCGAACCCGAATACGGTTTTGGCGATGCGCAGTTGTATCTCGAATTGAAACGACTGGCCGGGGCTGCGACGCCGCTCCTGAGATTGAGCAGCAGCGTTAAGGGAGCGACGACGGATGCTGCGGAAATGTTGCTCACCTCATTTGAAATTACAGAGTGCGGCAAAGCGGTCATGGATGGGGCCGAAGACTTTGTTATTACAAATGGAATCGATCAATGGTTGGGCGGCGTTCATCTCGAGGGAAAGGAAGCCCGTTGGCGCTGGGAGGAGGCGGCACAGGAACTCCTCGTCAGCCTGTAGCGTGGCACAGACTTTGGTCCGTGATCCGAAGGTGCAAATCACAGGCTGAAGCCTATGCCACATCCTTCGCACACCTGAAGCCGGCGACCATCCAGCGCTCTTCGGGATGGAAAAAGTTCCGATAGGTCGTGCGGATGTGCCGGCGCGGCGTGGCGAACGAGCCTCCGCGCAAAACTTTCTGACCGACGAACCATTTGTCGTTGTATTCGTCGAACTCAGATCGGAATCCCGGATAAGGTGTGTAATCCGAAGTCGTCCATTCCCAAACGTCGCCAATCATTTGCTGGCATCCGTAAGCACTCTGGCCGTCCGGGAATGAGCCGATTCGCGCGACGCTCCACAAACCATTCTCGAAAAGATTTGCGAGAGTTTCGTCAGGAGGATAGTCACCCCAGGGAAACTCTTTTTTGGTATTGAGGGCGGGCGCAAAACTCGCGGCCTTTTCCCACTCGGCTTCAGTCGGCAGGCGCTTGCCCGCCCATTTCGCATAGGCGGAAGCTTCCAAAAAGCTGACGTGGTAAACAGGTTCATCGCGTTTGTCTGCGACGCGATGGAGACCGGCAAAGTCCCGCATCATCCATTCGCCGTCCCCTTGCTCCCAGTAGAGCGGCGCCTGCCATTGCTCTTGATTAACTTTCTCCCAACCGGCTGAATGCCACCAGCGAAAATCCTGATAGCCACCGGCCTTGATGAACTCGAGATAATCGCCATTGCTGACCGGCGCGCGATCGATCAAAAAGTCCTGTAGAAAAACCTTGTGCTGCGGCTTCTCGTTATCGAAAGCAAATTGGAGCGATCGCATCCTTGCTGGCGGTTCGTTGGCATCCCTGCCGGCGCCATATCCAAGCTCAAACAGCCCACCGTCAACCGCCGCCATGCCGCTCACGGTCTCAAGCGCAAGTGGCGCCGCGGCGATAGGCGCGTCGAACTGATCGCAAAGCAGATGCTTGATGTCGTAAACCAGCAGTTCCTGATGCTGCATCTCATGCTCGAGCCCCAGCCGCAGAATCCCCAGAATCTCTTCCGCCTGGTCGTGGTCCGAAACCTGATCGATGAAGCGCATCATCTGCTCATCGATGTGGGCGCGATACTGCTTTGTCTCTTTCACTGTTGGCCGCGAGCGGGTGCCGCGTTTGGGCCGCTCGATCCTTTGACCAAAACCTTCGTAGTAGGAATTGAAGTAGAAAAGAAATTCGTCCGAATAGACTCTGTACTCGGCCTGATATTTTTGCAGCACGGTTTCAAAGAACCATGAAGTGTGACCGATATGCCAGCGCGGCGGGCTCATGAACTCGGCCGTTTGAATCACGTAGTCTTCGATCTCGAGCGGCGCGACGATTTCCAGCGTGCGCGCGCGGACCTGTCGGTAGAGATCGGCGATCGATTGCGTCTTGTGTTTGGCAGGTTCTGGAATTGGTGACGCCATTATCATGAGTTAAGCGGCGTTTCTAGCGATCAAATCGTTGACCCAATAGATCGCCTCTGAATCATCTTGTATATCGAGAACGAACTCTTGCCCGCGCCCGACGCTTTGAAGATCTACGTGGCTTTCATGGGGCGTCCATCTCACAGGATTGGAATGGTAACTCAGCGCTGACTCTCTTTCCGATCGAAAAAACCACTTCGGCAAACTCCAGAGGCTGCGGCGAGTTTCGCCCTTCCGGGTCAGAGTCAAATCATCTACTACAGATCGGAACGTCCCCGCCGTATATCCAGTGTCAGTTCGAGCAGCTACGTAGATCGTATTCTCATTGAAGGTGTTTCTTTGTGCGACGTGAGGATGATCTTTGGCCCAGTCAGGAATGTTCATCTCGTTGTCCGACATGCGCCATATCTCCCCGACTTTCAGCCAGCCAAAAATAATGTGAAGGTCAGGTGCTCCGCGCCGATAGCGAAACCGCCCGTCACGCTGTTCGACTCGCCGAAACCAACCAAAGAACAGAAAAACATCGTCCGTCGCAATCTTCATTTTGCAAAGATGTCTCTGTGCGGCGTCGGCTTGTCCAAACATTGGCCGCCAGCCGGCTTTCCGTTGCCGAGAATCAATTCGCAGATCAGGATCAAGATGAACACCACAACTCGCCTTCACCCGTGGGCTCAAATCCTCAACGAGTTGACCGATTGGATGCGATCCACCAATATCCGCGAAGCACACGATTGAGGAAGGGTCTGGAATCGGAAGTGAGAGAAACGAGCCGTCTTTAAAGATAGGGCTGGCGCATTCGCCGGCTGACGAATCAAATCCTTTGCGACTGAGAATAACCTTCATCCTGTGAAGATGACATTCGCCCGCGGTCAGGATGCGGCCAGGAGTGCTTCCTTCGCTGCCTGGGGCAACTTGATCGGAACGAACCAACCTTGGTCGTAGAGGTAGTCTTCGCCCGACTCATCCACGACTCTAATGAGTTGATGCTTGGCCGCCTTATCATCCGGCAGAACGCGGTAAACCTTCCATAACTCAAGCGAAGCGGGATAACCCTCATTCTGCACACAGATCGCGAATCGATTTTCAGTTTTCATGACGTCTAATCGAGAAGATCTTTGACTTTCATTTCCTTCTTGCCAATTCCGTGCGCCTCATACCAATGCAACTCCGCGTCGCATTCGTAGCCATCAGCCAAGCGCACGCGACCAATTCCTTTTAGTTTTCGCCACCTTCCTTTTCCGTGCTTTTTCCGCAGCTTCGGAAGGTCGTGAATTCGCCCACCGACGGCGACTATCTCTATGTTCTCAATTCTACCGATTAGCTCGAACTTCATCTAGTTAAACCAGCCAGCTATGAACAAATTATACAAAGACTCAGCCAGCGTCGGATGCGAGAAGATCGCGCCCCTCAAGCTGTATAAGGCGGCTTGCCCACCATTGCCATTCTAAGATGTACACCACAAGTCCTTATTACCAATTCTTCATGGAACGGTTCACTTCAACGAAATCGCCTTAGCGCCTCGCTCGACTACTCGTCCGATGATCTCCGCTCGCGGATAATTCCGCCGCAGCTCTCTCAACAAATCGTCGGCTTTATCTTCTGAAATCGCCAACAACAACCCACCCGCTGTCTGCGGATCGTAGAACAACTTCATCAAGTTCGAATCAACCGTCGATGCGACTGCAACGTCAGCGCCGACGTAATCGCGATTTGTCTTATCGCCGCTCGTCAATAATCCATCCTTAGCCAAATCCAACGCGCCGCCAATCAAAGGCACACGCGCCGCCTCGATCTCAATTGTGACGTCACTGGCGCGGGCCATCTCCCATGTGTGGCCCAGCAAGGCGAAACCGGTCACATCGGTGGCGCCTTTCACATCAAACTTTGCGATTGCTTCCGCGGCGTATTTGCCCGGCGTTAACATCGTCGCGATGGATTCAGCAACCACGGCCTCGGGGGCTTTCGCGAACTTGATCGCGGTTGAGATCACCCCGGTGCCTATTGGTTTCGTCAGAATTAGCACGTCGCCTGGCCGCGCCCCGGCGTTAGTCGCAACCTTGTTCGGATCGATCACGCCGGTGACAGAGTATCCGAACATAATCTGTTCGTTGTCGACGCTATGACCGCCCAGCAGTGCGACTTTGTTTTCAGTCAGCACCGACAAACCGCCGCGCATGATCTCGCCCAGGATGGCGAAGTCCAAACCTTTCTTGGGAAAGCAAGTGATGGCCAGCGCCGTGATCGGCGTCCCGCCCATCGCCCACACGTCGTTGACCGAATTGAGCGCGGCGATGCGGCCGTAATCGAACGGGTCATCGACAATCGGCGTGAAAAAATCGAGCGTCTGCACCAAAGCGAGATCGTCGCGCAGTCGATACACTCCGGCGTCGTCCGCTTTGTCGAAACCGACCAGCAGATTGGGATCGAAAGGTTGTTTCTCAAGCCCGCTCAACACCTGAGCGAGGACCCCAGGGGCCAGCTTAGCCGCTCAACCAGAGCACGAAACCATTTCGGTCAGACGCATGGGTCGTTCTCCTTTCCGGTTGTTTTTGGTGGAACGGTTCAGCGTCGCACCCGTTCCGTTCGTTGTCAATTACCCCTCGGCATTTCTTTGTGTTCTTCGTGCCTTTGTGGTGAACTTCTTTCGTCATGCACGACGTCTTGATCATTGGCTCTGGTCCTGCCGGCCTCTCGGCCGCGCGATGGTGTGACGAGCTCGGCCTCGACACGCTCGTACTGGAACAGAGCGAAGAAGTCGGCGGGCAGCTTCTTTCAATTCACAATCCAATCAACAACTATCTCGGGATCCAGATCGACAACGGTCGCGAGTTGCGCGATCTTTTTGTCGCGCAGAACAAAGATTGTGATTTCGATCTCTGGACCAGAGTCGAGATTGAAAACGTGGACCTGAAAGCCAAACGCGTCGTACTGCGCAGCGGCGAAGAACTTAAAGCGATCGCGATCATCATCGCGACGGGACTGCGCCGCCGAAAGCTCGGCATTCCTGGCGAAGACGAATTCGTCGGCCGCGGCATGATCGAATCATCAGGGGATCGGCAGGCGTTTGCCGGCAAGGACGTGTGCGTAATTGGCGGCGGTGATGCGGCGGCTGAGAACGCTCTGTTGCTGGCTGAAGTCTGTCCGACTGTTACTCTGGTTCACCGCGGAAAGAAGCTGCGCGCCCGTCGAGAGTTCACTGAACAATTACACACTAACCATTGCATCACCGTGTTTCCTGAATCAGTTGTGCATCGCATTATTGGCCGCGATCAGGTCGAAGCCGTCGAGATTGAACGCTCTGGCGCCATCAAACCCTTTCAGATGGCCGTGCAGGGCGTGCTCGTTCGTATTGGCTTCCAGCCGAACACCGAACTGTTTCGCGATCAATTGCAGATCGACGAGCACGGCTATGTTTCGATCAATGGTACTCAAGAGACGAGTGCGGAAAATGTTTTCGCGATTGGCGACACTGCGAGTCCCCTAGCGCCGACGATCAGTGGTGCGGTTGGGGGCGGTGCGACAGCCGCGAAAGTGATCGCGTCGCGATTACAGAAACGCTAGAAATTTGGAGTGCGGCGATTTGTCGCCGCTTTGGTAAGCGCTGACTTGTCAGCGCTTCATAAGGAATCATCTTTCACTAGGATGCTAAAGCGGCGACGAGTCGCCGCAAGTCAAAGCGCTGACAAGTCAGCGCACTCCAGAGGCCGGCAGAGTAGCCCGCCTCTAAACACCCTTGAGCCACGCCGCGCGCAATGCCTTCGCTTGGGCCGTGGCATTCGTCATCTCTTCAATTCGATAACTCGAAATCTGTGGTGGGCCCAACACGATCGACATCTGCATTGTGCGCCGGCCGCGCAGTACATTGAGCGGCACGTGGTCGCCGGGTTTGTAGCGGCTCAACACCTTGAGCAGATTCCCCGGCGTAAGTTTTACCCCGCCGAACGTGTTTATGATGTCGCCTATTTCCAGGCCCGCGTCTGCGGCAGGTGAGCCGGGACGAACGCTTGAAAGTTTTAAGTTGTTCGAATCGTTTTCATCGGCCCCGATACCAACTGACACCGGCTGCTGCGGCTCGCGCACAAAACGCAGCCCGACCTGCGCAAACGCCTCTTCGTAGGGCGGCGTCTCGACTCCGCGCACATAGCGTCTGAAAAAGTCGCTCATGTCCGCACCCGCTACTTCCGAAACCACACGTTCAAAGTCTTCGTTCTTGTAACCACTCCCGCGCAGATAGTAAGTCGCGTTCGGGCTCTGCAAATAAAACTCCTGGTACATGCGGCGCATGACTTCATCCAGCGATGCTTTGCCGTTTGTTTTGCCGCGCAGCAATAAATCCAAAACCAGACCGAGCACTTCACCTTTAGGGTAATAACTGATCGAGGTGTTAGCGAGATTCGTCTGTTGCGCGTGCGGCGCGTCATCAATGAACGGGGCCGACAGTGAAGACTCTTCCGCGCTCATCAGGCGACTGCCGGGAGCGTTCTCGACTTCGGTGATCTGTCGCGCCAGCGTGGTCCAAAGCTTTGCGTCGTCCCACAACGCGGCGCGTCGCTGCATTAGATGGCCGTAATAATTCGTGATGCCTTCGGCGATCCATAGCCCGCGCGTGTTGGCCGGTCTGGTGAAATCCCACGGTCCCAGTTCGATCGGACGCAGCCGCTTCACGTTCCATACGTGAAAGAATTCGTGCGCAATGGCGTCCAGCGCTTCTTCATCCATGTTCGCGTCGGCGAGAGCGCCCGGCATGATGATTTGGGTCGAAGTCAGATGTTCCATGCCGTCATTTGAATGGCCGTCGTTGGCAAAGTGGATCAGGAACGTATACGAATCAAATTCCGGCGCGCCCCACATCGCTGTTTCGGTTTTCACGATCTTTTCGATATTGCGTACGAGGGCGCCCCGCTTGCCGCCTTCGCTCCCCAGCGAATGAACCACAACGTGATAAGTCTTGCCGCCAACTTTGAAATTATCTTCGGTCCAGTCAGGGCTGATTTCGGTGGGCGTATCGATCATGATGTCCCAGTTGGAAAACTGCCATTCACCTTGACTCGTATGGTCTGGCCGGTCCATGCGGCCATTGATGATGCGCCAGCCCTTTGGCGGGTCGATCGAAAGCGCCACCGCGTCCTGCTTGTGATTCACCACGTACATGAAAACACAGCCGCCGTTGAAATTCGCGTGG
Organism: Blastocatellia bacterium; assembly: GCA_033856735.1. Classification (GTDB taxonomy): domain Bacteria; phylum Acidobacteriota; class Blastocatellia; order Pyrinomonadales; family Pyrinomonadaceae; genus UBA11740. The sequence goes on along the minus strand of JAWVEM010000153.1, from coordinate 8,367 downwards.
CGTGAATCAAGCTCTGAAAAAGTGCCGGAAAGATCGTTTGCGAAAACTTTGTAGTTCAGCGTCAGAGTCACGCTGCGATTTCCAAGTAGGTCCGGCCGCCACGTCTGATCGTCGACTCGCAGGACTGGCGAAACGGAAGTGGGGCAGTTCTTTGGCAGGGCGATTCCGCGTTCGTCGTATTGGGTGAGACAGCTGACCCGCGCGTTTACTTCCTGCACATTTTTCGCGAAATCAAATACCGCATAACGCCCGGGCGACCACCTTGGCATTTGAAAGTCCAGCGAGCCGATCTTATCCGCGGCCGGAATGTCCACGTCGATAGTCACTTCAAATAGATGCGAGCTTGGATGCGGCATCGTCAGACGGTAAGTGATCTTGAACGGCTGCTCCTGACCAACGACCGCAAAACTAATCGTTAGCAGCAATAGAACCAGGGATGCGGACCGCGCTATAGATGCTCTTAGAGTATTAGTCATCAGATCCGCAGATTACACAGATTCCACAGATTCCGGCAACTGACGAACGCGAAGCCTGCAGTTTCCCGTTCAGATACATGCCAACCCATGTCCAATCGGATTTGTTGTCTGTGTAATCCGCGAAATCTGTGGATTCCCTTTTGACTTTCGTAACGAGCAACTTAAGATGTCACCATGCCCGCAACCGTCCGACTCTACTATCAGGATTCGCGTCTTCTCGAATTCGATGCGCGGGTCATCAGTTTGAGCGAGCTCGATGACGGACAGATTGCAGTCACGCTCGATCGCACTGCGTTCTATCCAACTGGCGGCGGCCAACCCACAGACACAGGAATGCTTGGCGATGCCCGAGTGGTCGATTGCATCGACGCGGAAGGCGAAGGTGTCTTGCATGTGATCCAGGGACCGGCGCCTGAGGTTGGCGACATCGTCCACGCCAAAATCGACTGGCTGCGGAGACTGGATCATCTGCAACAGCACACGGGTCAGCACATTCTCTCGGCCGCGTTTGTCCAACTGTTCAACGCGCCCACGCTGAGCTTTCGCGTGCTGGAACATGAATGCGAGATTGATGTAGAGCTTGAGAATCCGACTGACGAACGAATCGAACAGGCAGTCGATCTCGCCAATCAGATTATTTGGGAGAGCCGTCCGATCTCGATTCGACAGGTAACCTCGGAAGAGGCCGCCACTTTGCCGTTGCGGAAAGAGCCGGCCCGTGAAGGTGAGCTGCGATTGATTCAGATCGGTGATTTCGATCTGACTCCCTGCGGTGGTACGCACGCGGAATCAACCGGCGAGGTCGGCGTCATCGCTGTGCGTTCCTGGGAACGCGCCAGGGGACTCACGCGGATTCACTTCATGGCGGGAATTCGCGCGCTGGCTGATTACCGCAAAGCGAACCGAACCGCGCGCGATGTGGCCGAGTTGTTCAGTGCGGGCCGCGAAGATTCTCCGCTACTCGTCGCGCGATTGGTCGAAGAGAATAAGAGACTGCGGCGGCGTGTCGGAGAGCTAGAACAAGTCGCCTGCCGTGTCGAAGCGGAGGATCTTCTTCGCAGCAGTAGCGCGATCGTCAGTGAGGGCTCTTCACCTAAGGCCCACCAAAGAATTTCTGACGGCACTCGAGTCATCGTCAAAGTCTTCGACGATCGCGGCGCTGATTCACTTAAGCAACTCGCGCTCGCGCTTATCACACATCCAAACACGGTGGCGCTTTTGGGTTCGCGCGACGGCGACACTGCGCGTTTGGTTTTCGCGCGCTCGGCCGATGCCGCCGGCGATATGAATACACTCATGCGCGCTGCTTGTTCGCTAATTGATGGTCGCGGCGGCGGCAAACCGGATCTGGCGCAAGGTGGTGGAAAGAATCTCGAGAAGCTCGGCGAAGCAATTGACCAGGCTGCCAGCAGCTTGGTTTGAATCGGCCGATTTACCCAGATGCCATCGATTCAGCGGTTACAACAGCTCCACCTAAACCAGCGGAATGCGCATGTGTCCGTGAGCTGCTTCTGCAACTCTTGATTCCAGCGGCTCTGTAATCTGCGCAATCTGTGGATAGACTGGGACTCGAACTTGAAACCTGAAACTCTAAACGGTATTCTCGACCGTCGTGGGGCAGTAGCTCAGTTTGGCAGAGCGCCGCGTTCGCAATGCGGAGGTCAGGGGTTCGATCCCCCTCTGCTCCACCAAATCTTTTTTTTCAGTTATTACTGGATCGCTCCGAAGGCCTCGAATTCCCATCTGACCAACGTGACCAACTCTTTCTGCCTGGAGCTGAGATTGCCTTTTTGAATCGGTCGCCCGCAGAGTCAACCAGTTACTCGTTATCTACATGCGTCCTAATGCTTTAAGCGCGACGTAACTCCACGAGGGAGCGGGCGTGAAATCGTCAAGAAGTAACCAAGCGTCAAACCAGCTGTGCGGAGGTCGGGGGGTTCGAATCATCGTCCAGAAACCTGAGACGAATGCGATCTCAAAAGTAAGAGATTCCCATGTTGACTCGTGGTTAGGGTCAATTATCCCTACCGAGTGATGTATGTTCGTTTTGTTGGAACTCACGCGCGATATGACCGGATTGACGTGGAAGAGATTTGAGTATGAAAATCAGACCAATCAAGAATAATCGAGATTATCGTGAGGCGCTGAAGGAGATCGACCAGCTGATGGACCCTCGGTCAAACACGCCGGAGGGCGATCGTCTCGACGTGTTGGTGACCTTGGTAGAGGCATGGGAAGAAAAGCACTGGCCAATTGATTCGCCTGATCCGGTTGAGGCCATTCTGTTTGCAATGGAACATCGCGGTCTTTCCCGGCGTGACCTTGAGCCACTCATTGGGAGCCGGGCACGAGTGGCAGAAGTACTTGGAAGTGGAAAGGCCCCATCGAAATCATTGACGCCCCAAATCAGTCGCCCTTCCTGATCGCGCCAGGTGCCGAAGTTTTCCACATGCAGATCACCAACCGCCAGACCCAGTGGCGCACTCGCCACATCTGCACACTTCTCTTGCCAAAGCTCGAGCCAACGATAAAGGGTGGCGCGCATGAATGAGAAAATGTCGGCGGACATTTGCTGATGCTTGAGCAACAGATCAGCTTTAATGATCGGCGTATGCCCGGCCAACCAGGTCTCGTAAGATTCTGTGGCTTCCTTAGAGTTCATATGCTTCACGTAATTTCGGCGTTCAATCAAATTTAGAATAGTCGAGTACGCCGGTGTGCATGGTCATTTTCCACTCGTCGCCGACTCGTGAATAGACTTTGCAGACGCGGCCCTGCCATCGATTCTCGCGGCCATCCTGACCGATCCAAAGAGTGTCGATATCAACCACGGCGAACGCGCCGTCGCCTTCTTTTGAAATCTCGATTTTCCTTGTTTCTCGTTTGTTATGGGCGAGTCGATGAGTGTCGAATAGCTTTTGCCAGCCACTTTTCCAGCGCTCGTAATCATACCGTCCCCATTCGATGACCCAATCTATCGGATTGTGCGATTGCGGTGTGCGCGGCCAGGGCCAAACCATATCGGGATGGAAGATCGTCATCAACAGATCGACATCCTGCGTGTCCCACGCACGGGTTTCCCGATTTACTATTTCTTCGATTTGTATGCGAGTTTCGTTAGTCATTGAGGAGGCAAAATGAAAAGAGGCGCGAAGAATATCACGCTCCGCGCCTCACGTCAGTAGTTCCAAGTGCAGAAAGCTAGAAGGTGAACTTTACCGCCAACTGAACTTGGCGGGGATCACCTACGCCCTGCCGCAGAAACCCGTCAAAGTTAAAGAGTCCGGGCGTGCTGAGTGGGTTGATGTTGTTCTTATTATTGAAACTATTGAACATCTCGATCGTGGGGATCAGCTCGTAGTGCTCACCAAACTTGAAGGGACGCGCCAATCGCCAGTCGAAAGAGAAGTATGCATTGTCCTTCCGCAGCGTGTTGCGGTTTGTTGCCGTACGAGTGGCGGGTGTGATTGGTTGCGCACTACGCGCCTGAACACGGGGGACGAATTGGAAACCCCACGGCAGTTCGGAGTACAGGTAGAAGTTAAACTTATGCCGGATGTCGCGATCAGAGAGGGCATAGTCCAGACTGAGATTGTTAATATCGAAAGATCTGTCCGTAAATGGATCGCGTTCGTTTGAATCATCGTCCATGTCTTTCGAAAGGACATAGTTCGCTTCAAACTGATAGTGCCGACTCAACCGCTTTCGTGCGCCCGCAGTGAACCCGTTGTAGAGGGATTTCCCAACCGCGCTGGTAACAAACACATCGCCAAGCGTGGGAAACAGTCCGGTGCGGGCGAAGTTCAAGAAGCGCGTCAGATGCACACCCTTCGAGTGGGTGAAATCGAAATAGACGGAGAAGTCCTTGGCGACTTCCTGTTCGAATCCGGCATTGAAAGTGTAGATTCGAGGATTCGCGTAGTTTTTGCTAAACACGCGCACGCTGGCGCCGAATGGAATTCCACCTCCGGGCGCAACTGGAATAATGTTGGGCCATGTCGGCGGTTGCGTCGACGCGCCGAAGCACGTGAAGGCAAATGTGCTCGCGCAAGTGACGCCAAACTGTTGCGCGCCGTTGTCGGTGATAGATCCTACTTGCGACAACATGTTCTGGCGGCCATAGAAAATTCCATAACTCGCGCGCAAGACTGACTTGCCCCGTTTGGAAATGTCCCACGCAAAACCAACACGAGGTTGAAATTCCTTCTTGGGGCTATGTAGCGTGCCGTCAGATGGGAAATTGGGATTCGTCAACAGCGTCGCATAGGCTGTTTGTGATGGAGCAATTACCGGCTTGGGGAATATCTGCGCTTCCCATCGCAGCCCATAGTTAAAAGTAAAGTTAGATCTCACCTGCCACTTGTCCTGGGCGTATAGTCCGTAGTCCTGATTAGTTATGGTCGATGCGCCCGGGGGCGGTACGCCGGCGATGCCGGTCGAGATGCCATTCTGTAAGTAAAGAAGGAGCGGGCCCACGACGTTAGGGTTTGAAGCTGGGCAGGCTGTTGGGGATGTTACCCAAACGACTGCGCCACCGGCATTCGCGCATTCCAGTGTTCTTGGTCCAAAGCCACCAGCCGCGGTCGGTGAAGCATAACGCAGGAACCCAGCCGGGCTATCAAAGATATAGCGGCCAGTGAAGAATCCGCGAAAGACCTGATCGTTTAGAGTGTGCAGCCATTCGCCGCCGAACTTAATCGTATGACTGCCGTGAATAATTGAGAAATTATCCTTGGCGTCAGTGCGCCAGATCAGTTCATCAACTGTCGGTTCGAGGAAGAACGGAGCGCCAAAGCGGAACGTGGTGGCAAAGCCCATCGCTGTGTCTGCCGGTACGTTTGACGTAACCGCCGCGCGTGGACGCAGTTCGCGTGTGTACGAGAAATGCGCCTCGTTCAGCATTGTCGGCGACAGCGTGGAAAAGAGGTTGACGTTAAAGTTATTAATCTTCGATGGGCCTTCGATTCCGTTTGCCGAATTACCGTAAGTCGCGACGTCGAAAGTCTGGTTGGTGTTCTTCGAATAGTCGAAGTTGTAAGAAATGCCCAGTTGATTCGACTTGGTAACATTGAAATCGGTCTTGAGCAGAAAAGCGTAATTCCGGACGGGGTGCTTAACCGGCAGGCCTTCCTCCTGATTCCTGGTGGTCCTGATAAAGTTAGTCAAGGCCAGCCGCGCACAGTCATCGTTTGAATTTATCAGTGCCTCATTAGCGCCGATCGTCGGCGTCGTAACCGGACAGGGCGTGGCTCCTGCTTGCTGACTAAGATTGGGCCGAGTCAGGTTCTCTCTGATGCCTTCGAAAGAACTAAAGAAGAAGGCCTTGTCTTTCTTAATAGGCCCGCCTACGGTTCCACCAAACTGCTCGCGCCGAAAATCAGTGAGTGGCTTTCCGTCCGAAGTATTAGAAGTTAGCGCTTTGAGACGTTGGAAATAAAAGACGCTTCCGTGGACGGCGTTCGTGCCGGATTTGGGAATCACATTAATTATGCCGCCGGCCGTGCGGCCAAACTCAGCGGTCGCTCCAGTCGCCACGACCTGAAATTCTTTCACGGCATCGAGCGGGATATCGATAGCAGCTCTTTGTCCGCCCAACTGCTCCCCGAAAAATCCGTTGTTGTAGTCGCCTCCGTCCAAACTGACATTGTTAAAGACGCCGCGCTGTCCGGCAAATGTGATCTCATCTCCGTCAGGACCCTGAACGACGCTGACGCCGGGTGTCAACGTAAGCAGGTCCTCGAATTTCCGTCCGAGAATGGGAGTTTGACTTACCGTAACTTCATTCAAGGTGGTGCTGCTCTCGGTCTTCACGGTATCTACGGTTGGCGTAGCAGTGATTGTGACCCGCTCCTGAACCTGAGAGATCTTCATCGCCACCGGAAGATTGAGGGCCTGCCCTACAGTTAGATCCAACCTCTCCGCAACCGCTGTCGCAAATCCCTGTTTGGAAACCGTAACCGAATACGGCCCCGGCGGTAGCGCCAGAGCAACGAAGCGGCCACCGTCATCCGTCGTGACAGTCTTGGTAAGATTCGTATCGAGATTCCTGATCTCGACGCTGGCGCCCGGAACGATCGCGCCATTTGCATCAGCGACCGTGCCTTGAATCGTTCCCGTAGTTATTTGAGTTTGAGCGAGAGCCGGGAAGGACAAGGCCAGAATGACAAGTAAACCAATCCCAAGAGACTGCAACCATTCGGAGCGAAAGCTAGAAGCCACTTTATGCATTATTTTTTCTCCTATTGCTCTGGCGCTTCACGATGAATTCGTGAAGGTCCGGTTTGTGATTGATTCGACGGCGGGAAGGTCCACCGATTGCGACGCTGAGAAGCAATGTGGGCTCGCGGTTCATGGTAGACATGCCGCAGATCAAAAGCACGAACTCTTCCCAAATCCGCGAAACATCTTAGGTACCGCGCCTTGCGGGTGTCAATTGTTTTGTTTACGAAACAATTGCCCGGTCAGCCGCCAATGAGTGGACCAAATTCTATCCCCTTATGAAAGTCTCAGGGTGTGCCAGGGCTTCTTCCAATCGGTTTAAGTAGCGGCCGACGTGCAAACCGTCCATGAGCGCGTGATGCACCTCGACAGAGATGGGCATGATCATGCGTTCGTTCTCTTGGAAGAACTTGCCGAAAACAATTCTCGGGACTGAATCGCCGCGGCCTGGGGTGCGCGCGTGCGCGAAGCTGGTGAATGAAATCCACGGCAACGTCGTGTGGTAAATCACATCATCACGCATGGTGGGCTTTAACTTTCCACTGCCGATCCGAATCTCATCAACCGCTTTACCCATGCCGGTGATGAACGCTTCGAAGTCGCGTTGATAATCAAAGTACGCGTAGGCAAAACTCTCATTGGGCAGCAAAACGGTTGTCCCACCATTGATAACGTCGTAAACAAGAACCTTTCCATCTTTAAGGCGGTAACGAAAGGGTTCGATTTCGTTCGCTATCCGAAGAGCAAAATAATGAATGGCCAACGAAATTTTGACGCCGGGCCGTTCGCGTGCCAGAGCTACGAGTCTTGTAACATCGACGTTGGTGCATACATTGAAGTAGGGATTTGTATACGCGACGAAGAATTCAAATAGCTCCCGCCGTGACCAGTTTGCTAAGTCGAGATAATGATCCATGAGCAGGATTTTAACGCATTCGCGGACTAAGCAGTTTCTTTCCTGGGGAGGTCGAGTTTCTTAGTCGTTGGTTCAGCAATACTGAGCGGAGGCTTCAGAACACCAGGTGCAGTTACAAAATTAGTCATCTCCCCGGAATCGATCTGAGTGAGGTGACGCTGGTTGACGTCGACGTAATTCGGTTCCTCGGAAATCAGGAACGACGAGGCGTTCAACTGGTCAACTGTTCGCGCTACGTTAGAGAGTGGATTCAGAGGGAGCAACACGACAAGCTCAACGCCGGGGGGAAGGCGGAGTTGATGCAGAGTGAAGAAGGAGGAGGATGTGGCAACTAAGAAAATTACCGCCGAAGACGATGTGGAACTGCAACGCCTGGTCGATAGCGCTGTCGGTCCAAGTGATTTAATGGAGTTCATGCGTCTCGATCAAGGTGTCGTCCTTCGCCGGGAGCTTGGCCCAGAGGCGCCAAACGTCGTGGGCGAGGGACGGGGGTCGTGATCCGTTCAGTCGCGCCGTTCTGTGCCGATGGTCCAGCAGGTCTTAGTCGATCAGACTAATAACGATCTTTCCTCGCGCCCTTCCCGACGCAGAATACTCAATGGCAGATTGACACTCGGAAATGGAAAAAATCCTGTCGACGACTGGCTTAATCACGCCCTCACTTATCAACGCCGCGATTTGTGCCAGCTCTTCGCCCAGAGGCTTCATGAAGATGAACCGATAATTAACTCCCGCTCTCCTGGCTCTTGAATTGAC
>JAWVEM010000152.1:0-3216 GCA_033856735.1 Blastocatellia bacterium | reverse complement strand
ACTCTGATTGCGCGAGCCTGCGCCAATCAATCTCGCGTAATCCTACTGACCAAGTTAATACTTTTGGGGATGGCCGAAGCTTTTTTGCCAAAGTGGACATCGGGGCATTTAGTGAGCCCGGCTCCTTTGCTGATTCGAACGGCGCACTATCGCTGTTAGCCGGCGAGCCGCTCCTGGGTAACGCCGGCACGAATCGGCTTCAGGATCTGACCGTTATTCACCAGCAGGCGTTAAGCAACAATTGGAGTGTGCTGCGCGAAGCCGAAGGGACCTTTTGCCTGGTTCACTATCAACCGCAAACTGGGGCGCTCTCGCTGGCCGCGGACAAGCTGGGCATTCGGCCCCTCTACTTTTGGATGGACGACAAGCAGGTTGTCTTTGCGACCGCGTTGCGAATTCTGGAAGGCCTTTCATTCGTGCCGAAGAAGATGGATCTGCGGGCGGTAACCGAAGTCGTGGCGTTGGGAGCGCCGCTGGCCGATCGCACTCCATATGCCGGTATCTCCCTGCTGAAATCAGCCGAGATCGTACAGATAATTGATGAAGGAATGACGCGACAGTGCTACTGGCGATGGGACGAGATTGAAATGTCGCACGACCCGGAACCAGATTGTTTGGCCAGGGTCTACGATCGATTTCAAGCGGCGACAAAACGCAGAAACCGAGATGACCAGGCCACCGCAGCCTATCTCAGCGGCGGTCTGGATTCGCGTTGTGTAGTAGCAGCCTTGCGCGACCAGGGCGTGCGCACGCGCACGGTGAACTTCGCCCGGCCCGGCACTCAGGACTATTACTTCGGAAACGATTTCGCTGAAAAAATTGAATCGATTCACCAAAGCATCCCAAAGGAACGCGGCGATAGCGTTCCCGACTATTCGATTCTGATGGCCGCAGCATTGGGACGATTCAATCCGGATCAATGGCCGGCGGAACGCCCTCGGGTAGTTTGGTCCGGTGAAGGCGGCAGCGTGTTGTTGGGTCATGTTCACCTGAACGAATCCATCGTCGATTTGATGCGCGCGGGCAAAGCTGATCGCGCCATCGAAGCATACGTCGAGCGGGAGCAGATCGATGTCCCGATCAAGCTTTTCCGGCCACAGATTCTCGAGCGTGTCCGCGATGTTGTCGTCCAGGGCATACGTGACGAGCTGGACGAGGTGCATGCCAAAGACGCCGGTCGAAACTTCTACCTCTTTCTAATGCGCAATGATCAGAGGCGCAAACTCACCAGCCACTTTGAGAACATCGATCTGCACCGATTGGAATTTCAGTTGCCGTTTTTCGACGGTGCGTTTCTGGCCTCGGTAATAGCCACGCCGCTCGATTGGTGTCTGCGTCACACGTTTTATCTCAAGTGGCTGTCGCATTTTCCGTCGCCCGTCGCGGCAGTGCCGTGGCAGGCATACCCCGGCCATGCCCCATGTCCGCTGCCCATCCCCGCCGAGCTTGCCTATCAATGGGATGACGGCTACCAGGCAGAGGAAGATTCGTCGCAAAAGCAAAATGTGATTGCACAAGCGTCTGAGTTGCTGCGCGCGTCCGATTTTCCGAACCAGATTTTGAATAAAGGAAAGCTGCGGCTGGCAGCCTGGATACATTCCCGCGGCTGGCGGGATTACCGGTACGCGATCGAAGCGGCGCGAACCTATCACCTTTACGCGCAGAAGTGCGGCGGTGAATTCGTTTTCTCATCGAAATAAGCAGATGGAGCCAATGACCACATCGACATCGCAGCATTTGACCACTGATATTTCGCGGGCCCGCTCCAGTGTGCCGCTTGAGAGTGCGGCTCCGTTGTTCAGCATAGTCATTCCTGCCTACAACGTCGCGCCCTACATAAGTGAGACTCTGGCGACTGTCTTCGCGCAAACATTGAATGACTTTGAAGTGATCATCGTTAACGACGGCTCTCCCGACACGGAAGAGTTTGAGCTCGCTATCCAGCGCTATCGCGAACGCATTGTTTATCTCAAGCAGGAGAACCGGGGCGCCAGTGCGGCACGCAATACAGGATTGCGCGCGGCGCGTGGAGAGCTAATCGCGTTTCTCGATGCGGACGATCTGTGGTCGCCGAACTATTTGGAGGGGCAACTCAAGTTCATCCGCGAGTTTGACTGCGACCTCGCGTGCGCTGATGCAATGATCTTTGGCGTTTCCGCGGATGCGGGACGAAGCTACATGGACTCTCTGATGGAAACAGCGCCGCCCGAGGGCCGGGTGACATTTCTCGAACTGGTTAACGCGGATCGCAGCTTGATAACTTCCGGGGTCGTCGCCCGCCGCGATCTAATTCTTGACGTCGGACTCTTTGATGAAAGGCTTCGTAACGCGCAGGATTTGGATTTGTGGCTGCGCCTGGCCAGACATGGGGCGCGGCTCGCCTATCAACGGAAAGTGCTGCTGAGTTACCGCTCACGCGCGAACAGTCTGTCAGGCGACGCGATCAATTCACACCAGAGAGAGTTGCTTGTCTTTGACAAGATCGAGCAGTCGTACGACTTCACGCCGGAAGAACGGCTAGAGGTCACGGCTGTCATTAGAAGCCGACGGGCCCTGCTTGAATATGAACTGGGTAAGCTCTATCTGGTGCCCGGTGATTTTGCGCGCGCCCGCGAATCGTTCGCGCACGCGAACAGCTTGCAGCGAAGCTGGAAACCCCGTCTGGCGCTTTGGCTGACGCGGATTGCGCCGGGTCTGTTTCGAAATCTTTACCTCCGTCGTACGCAGAGCGTAGTTGCCGAGTAGCTTCGTCGAAGGAAGAACCCAAGTAATGAGAAACGTTAAAGAGATTCCGCTGAACCCGAATCCGCCGCATAAGCCGGCGCGGTCGTGGGATCGTTCACAGGCCAACCACTTGGTGGCTGAGCTGGAAACTAATGGCATTGTTGTTTTGCCGTCCATCGTCGGCCCGCAGCAATTGCGCGGAATGCAGTTGGCGTTTGAGAGCCGGCTGCGGCGAATACGCTGGAACAATTTTGAAGGCTATCAACGGACCGAACTCTACCGGCACATGGTCGAAGACGTCTTGATGCTCGATCAGGGTTTTGTCGATCTAGCTTTGCATCCTTTGGTCAAAGAGATCCTGGCGCGATACCTGGGAACGGAATACGAACTGACGGAAGCGAAGGGGTGGAAGTCGCTGCCGACCAAATATGATTTTCACGGTTGGCATGGTGACACCTGGTACGATCAAGCAGTCGAGCAGACCATCCATAG
>JAWVEM010000151.1:0-2890 GCA_033856735.1 Blastocatellia bacterium | reverse complement strand
AGAGAGACGCGAGGTTGCTCGGGGCAGCCTCGCGTCCCGTACCGTCATCCTGATGAGGTCAGTACGATAGCAGTAGAGCCCGGGTTCTTAACTCGAGCGACAATCAGGTCTCAAAGCGATGACCAGGTCGCTACCGCTCCCGGTACTGACTCCATCATCATCGTCGATCCGATGAGTTACCTACGCTCTAGCTTCCAATCAACCGCACTGCGATTCCGATAAAGAGAATCCCAAAAACAGTCGCCATCGCTACCATAATGCTCGGCGAGCGTCGATGGGCTTCAGGCAAGAGATCACTCGTAGCTGTGTAAAGGAAAAATCCGGAAGCAAATCCGAGAAAAACAACCAACGCGCGCGGCGGTGGCAGAATAATCAGCGCAAGCAAAGCACCCGCCACCGGCGCCAAAGCGTCCGCGACGAGAAATAGGATGTCACTCCGTCGGTGCTGCTCGCCATGAGTAACCAGTAGGATCGTGTTCAGCCCATCGCTCGTATCGTGAACGATGACTGCCAGCGCTACCAAAAGTCCGGTGCGCCAGTTGACCAGAGAAGCAGCGCCAATCGCTGCTCCATCCAGCGTGCTGTGCGCAATCAAACCGATCGCACTAAAGCGTCCGAGATGCTGATGTACCTGGTTGTCGCAGTCCTCTTCAGGACAGGCGTGCAAAATCAGCAGCCGCTCGGTCAAGTAAAATAGCAGGAAGCCGACAACCACAATGCCCAGCACAAAGCGGGAACTCCACCCATGATCGCGCGCGACCGCCAACGATTCAGGCAGCAAATCAAAGAACACCGCTCCCAACAGCACGCCGGCTCCCAGCCCCATCAAAAGATGAATCCGGCGTCGAGCAGCAATCGCGAGATAGCCGCCCACCAGAGTTGAACACATAGCCAGCGATGCGAATGCTAAGGCAACCATCCATCTCCCTTTACATTGAAAACGTAACCCGGGTTTCGAAATCTCTTTGTCATTCTAACCCTACACCTCAGCGATGATGCTATCGGTCGAGGACATAAGGGAGGTGGTTGAAGTCCTTCGGGTTGCCGTCGGCTATGGAAACTATCTTAAAAACCCTACCAAAGCCTCATTGACACGCCCTATCAACGCGACTAGAATCGCCCTTAACAATTTAGTTTTCGTCCCCGAGGAAGCGACCATGAGTCTCGTTAAGATCATCGTCATTACGGTCCTGATAATCCTGAGCATCCTGTTCTTCGGGCGCTTTCTTTTCTAGCCCGCCTGAACATGGTCCTGCATAATCCGCACGGCGCGACGCGATTCCCTCTCTGTCTGACTGCATCTATCACTCTGCTGCTGTTTTCCTTTTGCGTTAAGGCGCAGGAGACAGATCCTGTCGATGTCATTTCGGTGCGCACGGACCTCGTCGCGGTGCCGGTCACGGTAACTGATTCGCGCGGCCGCCGTATTTCAGATTTGACGCTGCAGGACTTCTCTCTGACCGACGATGGCCGCGACGCGAAAATCGACTATTTCGCGTCGGGGACCGAACGAATCGCGCTGGCGTTTGTGCTGGATAATTCGGGCAGCTTGCGTGAGCAACTCTCGCGTCAGCGCGAGGCCGCACTGGAACTCTTCTCGCGTTTCGGTCCAAACTCGAGCGTGGCCGTGATCCGTTTCGGAGAACAGGCGAAACTGCTGGCGCCATTCACCCGCGAAACGGACCGGGCGCTATCCGCCTTTAGCATTCCCGTTAACCAGAGCGCCCTTGGTAATCGCACGGCGATATTTGACGCCGCGTTGACCGCGATACAGGCTTACGCGGGGAGAAATGAAAACTCACCCGAGCGCCGCATTGCGATTCTGATTAGCGATGGATTGGACACCGCTAGCTGGGCAAACGCCCAACAGGTCATCGCGGCGGCCGGTCGCATGAATGTATCGTTCTATGTGATTCAACTGCCTCTCTTCATGCCGCGCGACGGGCGCCTGGTTCCCCGCCCCGCGGCCAGGGGCTTTCGCGATTTGGCGGAGAGAACGGGCGGCAAGTATTTCGTCGCCGGCACTTCGGCGGCAGCCCTGGCTCCGAACAGTCCGGTCGATCTAACCGCGGTATTCACGGCGATCGAAGACGACTTACGCAGCCAATACGTCATCGGCTTTTATCCGGGCGAAGCTTCGCGGGATGGCAATCCGCATCGCCCTGCCATTCTCGTTTCAAATCGCAAATTGAAAGTACATCAATTCAGAAGCAGCTACAGTCTAAAACCGGGCCCATGACCAAAGAGAACAAATCAGACTTGGTAAGGATTCGCCGTGCGTTGATCAGCGTTTCGGACAAGACCGGAATCGTTGATTTCGCGCGTGAGCTAAAACGGTTCAGCGTGGAGATTATCAGCACCGGTGGAACGGCGGCGGCGTTGCGCGATGCCGGTCTGGCCGTGCGCGACGTTTCCGACCTGACCCGATTTCCGGAAATGATGGACGGCAGGATAAAGACTCTGCATCCGCGCATTCACGGTGGATTATTGGCGGTTCGCGACAATCCCGCGCACCTTGCGGCGATGGGCGAGCATGATATTGAGCCCATCGACATGGTGGTCGTGAATCTTTATCCTTTCGAGAAAACCATTGCGCATAAAGGCGTCACTCTTGAAGAAGCCATCGAGCAAATCGATATCGGCGGCCCCGCGATGATCCGCTCGGCAGGCAAGAATCATGAAAGCGTAACCGTCGTTGTTTCCCCGGATCAATACCCAGGCATTCTTGCCGAACTGAACCAGCATGCCGGTTCGATTTCATTCGACACTCGACGAGCATTGGCTCTCAAGGCCTTTCAGCGCACGTCTATGTATGACGCTCTTATAAGTATTTTTCTTAAACGCTCAATCGACGACGAAGATTTCATGCAAGCGGGCCGCGGCGATCGGC
>JAWVEM010000150.1:0-19689 GCA_033856735.1 Blastocatellia bacterium | reverse complement strand
GATCCCGCGCTCGATCCGACCCGTCACCACCGTGCCGCGCCCCGAGATGGAGAACACGTCCTCGATGGGCATCAGGAAATCCTTGTCGATCGCCCGCTCCGGCACCGGAATGTACGCGTCCACCGCGTCCATCAGCTCCATGATGCACTTGGCATCCGCCGAGTTGGGGTCCCCCGACTCCCCCGCCTTCAACGCCGACCCCTTCACGATCGGAATCACGTCCCCGGGAAAGCCGTACGACGTCAGAAGCTCCCGAACCTCCAGCTCCACCAGCTCCAGCAGCTCCGGGTCGTCCACCATGTCCGTCTTGTTCAAAAACACCACGATGAACGGCACTCCCACCTGGCGCGCCAGCAGGATGTGCTCCCGCGTCTGCGGCATCGGGCCGTCCGCCGCCGACACCACCAGAATCGCTCCGTCCATCTGCGCCGCGCCCGTGATCATGTTCTTCACGTAGTCCGCGTGCCCCGGACAGTCCACGTGCGCGTAGTGACGCTTCTCCGTCGAGTACTCCACGTGCGCCGTGTTGATCGTGATGCCCCGCGCCTTCTCTTCCGGCGCGTTGTCGATCTGGTCGTACGCCTTCGCCGTCGCCAGACCCTTCTTCGACAAAATTACCGTGATCGCCGCCGTCAACGTCGTCTTCCCATGGTCCACGTGACCAATCGTCCCGATGTTCACGTGCGGCTTGCTGCGATCAAATTTCTCTTTGCTCATCTTTTCCTGTTCCTCAGTAGGAGCGCGGGCATCCCTGCCCGCAGTCTTAGCCCGCTCGCTACCGCGAGCGGTTCTGTAACTATTTTGCTACGCCCTGCACTTTTGCGATCACTTCTTCGGCAACGTGTTTGGGCGCCTGATCATAACGCTCAAAATGCATGGTCGAAGTAGCGCGGCCCTGCGTGGCTGAACGTAAGTCGGTCGTGTAACCAAACATGTCCGACAAGGGCACGAACGCGGTAACGACTTGCACGCCGCCAGGCCGCAGCTCAGTCTTGTCAAAGTGACCGCGGCGGCGGCTCAGGTCGCCATTGACGGCCCCGACATACTCTTCGGGAGTCACCACTTCAACCCGCATGATCGGCTCGAGCAGCACCGGCTTCGCCTTCTTCACAGCATCCTGAAATGCGAGCGAGCCTGCGATAATAAATGCGCGCTCATCCGAATCAACTTCGTGAAAGCCACCGTCGACCAGACGCACTTTTATGTCGACCATGTCATAACCCGCGAGATATCCGCGTTCCATTGCGTCGTGAACACCCTGCTCAGTCGGCTTGAAGAATTCGCGCGGAATTGAGCCGCCCTTGATCTCGTTCTCGAAAACAAAACCTTCACCGGGCGCGGGCTCGATCTCCAATTCAACGTGCGCGTACTGACCACGACCACCGGTCTGTTTCTTGAAAATCTCTTTACCGGCTGCCGCCTGCGTAATCGTCTCTCGATAAGCGACCTGCGGCTTGCCGACGTTGGCCTCAACCCCAAACTCGCGCTTCATGCGATCGACGATAATCTCGAGGTGCAACTCGCCCATACCGGCGATAATCGTCTGGCCGGTTTCCTGATCGGTCGAAACATTAAAAGAAGGATCTTCCTGAGCCAGACGGCCGAGCGCTACGCCCAGCTTATCCTGATCGGCGCGCGTCTTTGGCTCGACTGCCACGCGAATGACGGGCGCGGGAAACTCGATCTTTTCCAGGATGATCGGCTTATTATCGTCACAAACCGTGTCGCCGGTGGTTACCTGCTTCATGCCGCCGATAGCGATGATTTCACCGGCGCTCGCCTCTTCGGTGTCTTCGCGCTTGTTGGCGTGCATACGCAACAATCGTCCGACGCGCTCGCGTGTATCTTTGCCCGTGTTGTAAGCGTAAGAGCCCGACCTGATCGTCCCGCTATAAATGCGGACGAACGAAAGCTGGCCGAGGTGTTTGTCGGCCATGATCTTGAATACCAAACCGCTGAAAGGGGCGGATGCATCCGCGGCGCGCGTCTCTATCTGTCCGGTCTTGGGATTGGTCCCTTCTACCGGAGGAACATCGAGCGGCGAAGGCAAATAATCGACGACCGCATCCAGCAACGTCTGCACGCCCTTGTTCTTAAATGCCGAGCCGGTGACGACGGGCACGAGCTTGAGCGCCAGACAACCCTTGCGGAGAGCGACGCGAATCTCGTCTTCGGTAATCTTTTCACCTTCGACGTATTTCTGCATCAGGTGGTCGTCAACGGTAGCGACCGCTTCGATCAGCCGCTCGCGAGCAGCCGCGGCTTCCTCTTTCAATTCATCAGGAATATCGCCGGTCACATACTCTGAGCCTTTGCTCTCGTCATTCCAGATCAAACCCTTCATCGATATGAGATCGACGACGCCTTTGAATTGATCTTCTGTGCCGATGGGAATTTGGAGAGCGACGGGATTTGCACCGAGGCGGGAAACAATCGAATCGAAGGATCGCTGGAACGAGGCGCCCGCGCGATCGAGCTTGTTAATGAAGCAAATGCGCGGGACGCCGTATTTGTCAGCCTGGCGCCAGACGGTTTCAGACTGTGGCTCGACTCCGGCAACGCCGTCAAATACCGCGACTGCGCCATCAAGCACGCGCAAGCTGCGCTCGACTTCCATAGTAAAATCGACGTGACCCGGCGTATCAATAATGTTAATGCGATGATCGACGCCGTTGCGCTCCCAGAAACAAGTGGTCGCGGCGCTGGTAATCGTGATGCCACGCTCCTGCTCCTGCTCCATCCAGTCCATAGTCGCCGTGCCCTCGTGCACCTCGCCGATCTTGTGCGAGACGCCCGTGTAATAAAGGACACGTTCGGTAGTCGTGGTCTTACCGGCATCAATGTGCGCCATGATGCCAATATTCCGAAATTTGCTGAGGTCTGCCTTTGCCATTACCACTTATAATGGGCGAACGCCTTGTTAGCGTCGGCCATGCGATGCGTATCTTCCTTCTTTTTAACCGCGTTTCCGCGATTATTGGCCGCGTCGAGCAACTCACCAGCCAGGCGATCGGTCATAGTCTTTTCACCCCGGCTGCGGGCATAAGCGACGATCCAACGGATAGCCAAAGCGCCGCGTCGTTCCTGATGAACCTCGACCGGAACCTGATAAGTCGATCCGCCTACGCGGCGCGATTTGACTTCGACAGTCGGGCGAACGTTTTCGATCGCGCGCTTGAAAACCTTGAGCGGCTCATCGCCGGCCTTTTCGCCGACCTGCGCCAAAGCGTCGTAAAAAGTTCTCTCGGCGATCGAACGCTTGCCACCCCACATAATGCCGTTGATAAACTTGGTCACCAGGGCGCTGTTGTAAACGGGATCAGGCAGCACGGCGCGTCTTTCTGCAACTCTTCTTCTGGGCATTGCTTACTTGGCGCCTCCCTTCGGACGCTTAGCGCCGTACTTCGATCTGCTCTGTTTGCGATCACTCACTCCGACAGAATCCAGCGTGCCGCGAATAACGTGGTAACGCACACCAGGCAAGTCCTTCACGCGGCCGCCGCGAATCAAAACAATCGAGTGCTCCTGCAAGTTGTGGCCAACGCCGGGAATGTAAGTCGTCACCTCGATGCCGTTGGTTAAGCGAACGCGCGCCACCTTTCGCAATGCCGAATTCGGTTTCTTGGGCGTTTGCGTGTAGACGCGAGTGCAAACTCCGCGTTTCTGCGGCGAGCTTTGCAGGGCCGGGCTGGCGGTCTTGTATTTGACTCGCTGGCGGCCTTTGCGAACTAGCTGATTGATCGTCGGCACTGTTAATTTCCCTCGAATAAAGCGCAGAAGGGCCGGGGCCTGCCTCTTTCCGGAACAAGTCCGGCAGTCAGCGCAGGCAACTGCCCTGCTACAAATTCTGGTTTAGGGACGTTCTGACTTCGCTTTTAGGGCGGGCGCGGATCGTGGCTTCCCTGGAGCCGAAACTTTTCTGTGGCGTCGCATCAAGGAGCGGTTTCGCTTCATGCGCACTCACGTTCGCGGTCTTGCGACCACCAGCGAGAGCTCTTACGCCACAATAGTGTCAAACGGCTGATGATCCATATCGTCGAGCCGGGCAACGCCTCCGCGCCACAGAACCAGTAGCAGCGTTGCTCATTGGGGAATCAGACGTGAGTCCGAAACGAGGGACTATACGGGGCCGCTAATGCCCGTGTCAAGCGCAGGTCGGGTCATTGTTCAGTAAATCCACATGTCACTTAGTCAAAGCAACCATCTTACGAGGTACGCCGCGCCCACGATCACTGCGCCGACAAGAATTAACAACAGAAATACTCCGCCGGCAATCACCAGCTTAAACTTGCGGTAGCGCTTCTCGTCAGGCGGCGATAATGAGCTTTGCGGGAAATATGGAGGCGGTGTGGACGTGGCCATTAGTTTCAGCTTTCTCCGAACGTCCGTTCAGCCGACGGGCTTGTTATTGTTTTTCACAGCAGGCTTCGTCGGGCTGTGCTTGGGCGCGGGCCTTCCGCCCGAATTGGAATTGGTGTTGGAATTCGCATTTGTGTTCCCGTTCGCGTTTTCATTCGCTTGTTTCTTAAGCATTTCCTCAGCGTGTTTCTTGCCTTCCTTGATTCGATTTGCGCCCTCCTGGGCACTCTCGATGGCATCGGTGGCTCGATAGTCATCAGGATCGAGTTCCAGTGCCTGTTTGAAAGCAGTCACGGCTTCCGGATAATGAGCCAGCCGCGTTTCGGACATTCCTAATTGATAAAATGCCTCTTCGTCATCAGGCTTCAAGCGAGTTGCCTGGCGATAGTCGCGCGCGGCTTCTTCTTCCTGATGCAGAAAACTATGCGCCTCGCCCAAGTTAAAATAGGCGTCGGCGTCCTTTGAATCCGATTGGACTTTCTTCTTGTAGAGCTCGATTGCCTTCTTGTATGAATCCTCAGCTTCAGTTTTCTTGTCCAGCGCGGCATAAGCCATACCTAAACGCAGATGTGCCTCGGCGTTACTCGCATCCTGACCAATTGCCTGCTTAAAAACTTCGACTGCTTGCTCGTCCTGATCGTTCTTGTAAAGCTCTTTGCCTTGATCAACCAGTGTCTGTGCCTGGCGTTTTGCTTGATCGGGATCAGTCGCGGTCACTGACGATGACCCGCCTCCGTTTGCGTTTGGGTTCTGTTTGGCTCCTCTGCGACAGGCGCAGACACCGACCAGCAGGAACAATCCCGCAAACACGACGATTACTTTCTGAATATTCGATAAGGTGGCCAACGGCGTATGCATGAACAGTCATGTATCTACGCTGAAATGCGATCCTGAGTCAAATTAAGAAATAAGGTTAGCAGGTGAATTGGAAGTTTTGAGAGCTCACAAAAAAGCGAACGGGCGCTGCAACGTGGGTGTCGCAACGCCCGTTCATTTTCGTGGTTACTGTCCTCACCCCAGCAACCACTTGAGACGGAGGATCCACCAACCGTCTCTCTTGCCCCACAATGTACTTGGCAACACCCATGCCGCGTGCTAATAAATTACCGGCATCGCGAAACGCACGAAAAGTCGCCTTTTTGTTAGAGAATTGGACATTCGACAAGACGAGCCGTGCAAGTTTTGCACCCTCGACAAGGTAAGTATTTCTCGATTCGCAGCGCGACCCGTAAGTTTGCCCGGAACGAACTCAGCACAAGCTAGCTGTTTGGACGGTCGCTGCCAAGTTCGGCCTCAATGACTTCAGCTAGAGCATTGGCTTTTGACTTAACGTCGCTTTCACTCTCGCCTTCGATCATGACGCGAGCCAGGGATTCAGTACCGGAATAGCGCAAGAGAAGACGGCCGCGACTTCCCAGTTGCACTTCAATCTCACGGGCCAGACGCTGAACAGCGGGCAGCTTCTCAAACGGTTTTTTTTCTCGGACGCGCACATTCACTAGTACTTGAGGAAACCTCTGAAAGCCGGCGACCAGTTCTTCCAGAGTCTTTTTGTGATGTCGCATGGCGCGCAGCAAGATTATCGTCGTGATCATGCCATCACCGGCCAAACTCAAACGCGGAAAAATTATATGACCCGACTGCTCGCCGCCCATGACGGCTCCGCTGCGGATCAGCTCTTCGAGAACGTACTTATCCCCGACATCCGCGCGCGTAAGACTGACGCCAAGAGAACGGAGCGCGATCTCTAAACCGATATTGCTCATCACTGTGGCAATCACGACGTCACCGGTCAGTTCACCTCGCGCTTTCAGATCGGCGGCCATCACCCACATGGTCGCGTCGCCGTCGACAAAGTTTCCCCGGGCATCGACGAAGAGCGCCCGATCAGCATCACCGTCGAAGGCAACGCCGAGGTCCGCTCGTTCCGCGACCACGCGGCGCTGCAAACCTTCTATGTGGAGCGAACCACAACCACGATTGATGTTGCGGCCGTCGGGTTCGTTATTGATCGCAACTACACGGGCTCCGAGCCGGCGGAAAAGTTCCGGCGCTAGTTCGTAGGCGGCGCCGTTGGCGCAATCAACGACCATCGTGACACCGCTGAGCGAAAGATCATGAGCAACGTCGTGCTGAAGATAGCTCAGATATCGCAGCCTTAATTCGCTGGATTGCCCTTCATCACCAGCCTCGCCCGCTGCCAAATCGTTCGCAGTTTCGTTAGCGGCTGCGGCAATGTCTCTTTCGATTCTGCGCTCGGTTGCCTCATCGAGCTTTCTGCCGGACGGATCGAAAACCTTAATGCCGTTGTCCTGATAAGGATTGTGCGACGCGCTGATGACGACTCCCGCATCGGCGGGTAAGCTGCGCGCCAGAAACGCAACGCCTGGCGTGGTTATGACTCCGGCAGATTGGACCTCGGCGCCGGCTGCCCGCGCCCCGACGATTAAATCGCGCTCGATCAACGAACCCGATTCTCTCGTGTCGCGCCCGGTGACAATTCGAGGGGGATGCCCGGTTCTTTCGGCGAGATGTTTGGCGAGTGAACGGCCGATCACCCGAACGGTTTGCGAATCGAGCGGGAATTCTCCCGCCTCGCCACGAATTCCGTCGGTGCCGAAAAGCCTGCTTATTTTTTCCGGCTTCAATTCGTTACTCGCAACTTTGATTTGGAATTTTCAATAGCGACAATCGTCACGCGAACGTTGACCTTATCGACCGTCTCAACCTTCGGATCCGAAATATGGATCAGAGCATGCGGCACATCAAAGCTCTCCCGCCGGCCTTCGATTGATATCCCTTCGGTCTGGACCTTCTCGAGCGCGTTGACATGACTCGCGGGTCCGGTGACGCGTACTTTGCCGGGCGTAACCGAAACCTCTTTGACTTCGCACGTGGGCGCCGGCCTGCCTTCCAGGTGCGATTCAACCACAACTTCGCGCTCAATTTCACGGCCGGAAACGACAAACCAGAGGACCAGCGTAATTGCCAGGGCCAGTAATTTCAGGCCCCAGTCTTCAACGAAGATGCGGCGCAGCCAGCGCTCGCCGGAGCGCGGTGCGTGGTTGGCCTGTTTACTTTCGCGTAAAGGCATCAGTGTCTCCACCTCAAACCGACGCGGTCTCTTCGCGGTCTCGGTCGGATTCCGCCGCGCGCGACGCGTCAACCTTAACCGTCGCGGCATCGCGGCCTTCTATCGTTTGGAAAATTATCGCCCGCAGGCGAGTCGCATCGAGGGCGCGTTTGATCCGACCGGCCCGCACGAATGATATCAAGCCCGTCTCTTCCGATACCACGATTGCCACCGCGTCTGAATCTTCGGTGATACCCAGCGCCGCGCGGTGACGCGTGCCCAGATCTTTGGACAGCATTGGATTCAAAGAGAGCGGCAAAAAACACGCTGCCGATGCGATGCGATCGCCGCGCACAATAATTGCCCCATCGTGCAAAGGCGAAGCGGGATTAAAGATCGAAACGATTAGGTCATAACTGAGCTCGGCGTCCAGCCGCACACCCGCTTCGATGATTCCTCTTAGTCCGACATTACGTTCGATGACGATCAATGCGCCGGTCTTGGTTGAAGCCAGCGTGGTCGCGGCGAGGACGATTTCGTCATAGATGCTTTCGCCGAATTGTCCGCGATGACGACGTGCGAAAGGCACTCGAAAGCGATTGCCGAAACTGATTAGAGCCTGGCGAATCTCTGACTGAAAGAGAACGATGATCGCCACCCCGATGTAAAGCAGCGCTCCGCGCAAGACAAATTCCAGCGTCACCAGGCCCTGATTTACTGCCAGCCAATATAAAAGCGCGAAGGCGCCAATTGCAGCGGCCATCGGCGCGGCGCGCGTTCCGCGCACAAGTTTGAGGACGCCATAAACGACCAGGAACACGAGCACAATGTCCGCGATCGAACGCAGCTCGGCGAGTCTCATGAGGTACTCTTTTAATGGCAGCAGTAGCAACAGCATCCGCTTTGTAGTTAGTCGACTAGCCTCCGATAGCGGACCGTGCGCCGCGCTATCAGTCGACTTCACGTAACCAAGTTGATTGCCTGAAAAGGGGCCGAGCAGACAGTCGCGCCCGGGCCGACACTCCGAGACGCTCCGCAGGGATTATCGCGGAAAAAGGGATGAGAGGCAATGATCATCTGGGGAGGGCAGGGCACCGTGAGGGTGGGCTAGGCTCACAACTTTGGAAGAAGGCCTCTTCGCTCCGTAAGGAGCGAAACGAATGGATTGCTTTACGTCGTTTATTACTTTCTCACTTCTTTCTTCTTACCCGACCTCGTCGCAAAAACCCTACCAGTTCGCCTGACTCTGCGATTACCGCCAAGGCGCCCACGCCATTTCTTTCGATCAATTCCGTCGCGGCATCCATATCGGTTGAGGCCTTAACGAACATTGACGAATTAACCGGCCGCATTACATCTCGCGCACGCCGGTTGCGCCATTGCTCGCGAGGGAGCTTCTTCATATCTTCCAGCGTCAGGATTCCCAACAGGCTCTTGCCCTGGGCCACCGGAAAACTCGAATAGCGATGTAGCGGGAGAATCTCGTCCACGAAGCGGCTGATCACCAGGTCCGGTTCGATTACCACTGCCGGCGACATCGCGTCTCCCACGGTAACCGGTTCGCGGACGCTTCTCACCACGTTGGTGGCAGCGCCGAGAAGAAAAACCCCGACCAGAACGGACCACAGTCCCATTAAGTAAGCGTGAAAGGTCGGCGCCAGCGCCATGTAGAGTCCGAACACAATCAGCACCAGTGATATCAGTTGGCCGCAGAAGCCGGCAATCCGCGTGGCGTCCAGAATGCTGCCGCTGCGCTTCCAAATGATTGCGCGCAGTACGCGGCCGCCATCGAGCGGGTATCCCGGGAACAGATTGAAAACGGCCAGCAGGAGGTTACCCGCGCCGATAAAAAAGAAAAACGCGGTGCCAAAATTGAACTTCATTAGCGCGGTCAACATCATGCCGCCAAAGCCCATCAGCCCGAAGATAAAACTGGCCGCGGGCCCGGCGACGGCGATGCGAAACTCCGCCCCCGGGCTTTCGGGTTGCGTGCGCAAACGCGCCAGGCCACCGAACGGATGCAGCACGATCTCTTCAATCTCGATCCCTTCAGTGCGACCCATCAAAGCGTGTGATAGTTCGTGGCCAAAGACTGAGAGGAACAGTCCCAGCGTGGTCGCTATTCCCAGAATCCAGGCGGTCAGTTCTCCGGTGGGCGGGAGGTGATAACTAAACAACTGCATCGGGTGCTTGCGCACGTTCGAGGCAATCAGCGCAACGCTCAACGCAAACACGATGAACCAGCGATAGTCGATGTGCACGGGGATTCCATAAACCCGCGCGATTAATATCTGGCGTTTGAAAAAGCCGGTGGAGTTGGCGGACATTTGAGAGAAGGCAAAAGTGAAAAGTAAAAAGGCAAAAAGTTAAGACCCCCAGGCTTACTCAGTTGTTCCCGGGCACCGGGTTAACAATGAGCGTGATGGGGCAGTCTTCACTTTTTACTTTTCCCTTTTTACTTTTTCCTTGTTACGCATTACTGGTGACGTGCTGCCATTCAACTTCAAAAAGCGGCACCGGCTGTTCTCGATTCTTGACGCTGATGGGTTCGCGGGCAGCCAGTTGATAGCGGGAGTGCGCGGCTTTGGCGGTGACTTCGCTGACCAGAATCTCTCCGGCTTTTGCATTTGATTCCAGACGCGAAGCCGTGTTGACCGCATCGCCGATGGCCGTATATTCCGAACGCCGCTCGGAACCAATATACCCAACCGTTACCTCGCCGGTATGCAAGCCGATGCCGATACCAATTTCGGGAAAGCCTTCTGCACGCAACTCGTCGTTAATGCTCAGCATGCGACGCTGCATCGCTACGGCCGCCGCGATCGCATTGCCCGCGTCTTTTGCCGTCACGGTCGGCGCGCCAAACAACGCCATCAATCCGTCACCCAGATATTTGTCCAGGGTCCCACCGTGCGCAAAGATGATGTCAGTCATCGCCGAAAAATAACGGTTGAGTAGCTGCACGATCTTTTCCGGCGGCGCGTGTTCTGAGATCCGAGTGAAACCACGAATGTCGGCGAACAGCACGGTGATTGTCTGGAGTACGCCGCCGAGTTTGAAAGACTCGGGATTCTCGAGCATCTGCTTTACCACATACTCGGGCAAAAACCGGCTGTAGTTGGCACGAGCGACTTCTTCCTTCGCCAGCCGTTCGTGCGCGCGCACGTTCTCAACCGCAATAGCCGTCTGCGCGGCGACCGCGCTGATCAATTCCAAATCATCCGGCTTGAAAGCGGAAAAAGGGTCGAGCCGATCGGCATAGAGCGCGCCATGCACGCCGGACTCAGTAAAGAGCGGCGCGCAGATGGTCGACCGCACTCCCTGCGAAACGATTGAATCAACGCCGGCGAATTGCTCGTCGGCGGCAGCGTCCTGTGACAACAGCGCCACGCGGTCCTTCATGACCTTGCGGGTGATGGTGCGGCCGATAGTCATCTTGCGCGCGTGCGCTTCCAATTTTTCATCACGCGCGCGGGTAGCAATCGGGAACAACTTTGCGTCGTCGGCGTTCGCTTCCGTGACCACAGTTTCGGCGAGCAGGGCGATCACGCGATCGGCCGGCGTCGAGCGAAAGATTATGTCCGTGGCCATCTTGAAAATTCGATCGAGATCGAAACCTGACCCGAGCGCTTTACTCATCTCGTAAAGCTCGCTCAGGATATTCGCCTTGCGTTGCAGGGATTCGAGGACTTTGTCGCGCGGCGCGCCGGCGGCCGTGGTGGAATCGGACTGGCGCAGCACGGTTGTAAGGACGTCCTTGGCCGACATCAAGAGCTGCGTATGGCCCAGCGGCTTATCGTCATAGCTAAGATCGGCAGTGCGCTCTTCCTTCGGCTGCTCAAACCGCAGCGTGCTGGCTCCGATAGTCACGCGATCGCCGTCCTTCAAAAGATGCTCGAACTTTTGTTCGCCGTTAACGAAGACTTTGTTCGCGCTGCGCTTGATCTGGCCGTTGACCAGGACTCCGTCGACAATCATGAACGAACCATCGGCATCGGCTCTCACATGCGCGTGATGTCGCGACGCGCGCGGATCGTCGAGCACAATCTGATTGTCGGGAGCGCGTCCGATCATGCAGGTATTGCGCGAGTCTAGTGGATGCTGCGCCTGGCGTCCGCTGGCGTCGGTGACCTTCAGTTGAGCCATACAGATTTTGAAAAGGTGATTACTTCAAAGATGAATTTCCGAAAGATCTTCAGCGCGTTGATTCTACAAGGTAAACACCATTTCAGCCTAACAACATTGACCGCACGGATCGAGTAATGCCAAAGCTCACCCCTCGCTCTTGCCCTGGCTAGAGCAGAGTGCGATGATGTCCGCATTCGCACCGGCTGACCTCGACGATTGATCGGAGGATCCCCCATGACCTGTCCGTCACGCCTGTCTTGCTGCTCCTTAATTCTGGCCGCGTTGGTTTGCGCCTCGGGAATTGTCCAGGGTCAAACACCCGACGCAAAGTCGAACCGGACTGGATCGATTGCCGGCCGCGTAACCGTCGGCGCGAAGGGCGCTTCAGGTATCACAGTGGGTGCGTTTGGCGGCGACATTTATCCTCGCCGCGCCGCCGTGCAAACAACTACAGATAGCGAGGGCCGCTACCGGCTGTTCGGTCTGGCCGCGGGAAGTTATCAGGTGACGACTTTGGCCCCCACCCTGGTCACGGGCGCAAGCAACAACTCTCCTTACGGCTCCGGCAAAATGATTCTCCTGGCGGCGTCCGAGTCTGTTGAAGATGTCGACTTCAAATTAACGCGCGGCGCGGTTATCACCGGGCGAGTCACCGATGAGGACGGCAAGCCGGTGATCGAAGAGCGAATCAATCTCGAACTGGTCATGCCTTTCGGCGGCCCAAACGTGCAGATGTCACCGCAATACCTGAACGGCCCGATGTATCAGACCGACGATCGCGGCATCTATCGAATCTACGGATTACTTCCGGGCCGGTTCAAGGTCAGTGTGGGCAACGAGAACGTCAGTTTCTCGGGCTCCAGCGGTCGTGGGGCCTTTGCTCAAACTTTTTATGGAGACACGAACGATGGTGCGAAGGCCGTCGTTGTCGAGCTAGGCGAAGGAACTGAAGCCACCAACATCGACATCCGTCTCGGTCATCGCGCGGCGACTTTCAGCGTGGCCGGCCGGGTGATTAATTCCGAAAACGGAGAACCAGTGGCGGGCGTACGACCTACGTATGGGCGAATTTCCAAGGCCAATTCAGGCTCCGGCTCGTTTTTCGGCGGCTTACCCACAAACCCTCGCGGCGAATTCCGCTTTGACGGCCTGGAGCCCGGTCATTACACCATCTACGTTTCTTCGCGTTTTGACGGAGGAGATTTTTACAGCGATCCAATTGTTTTCGACGTCGCAGATCGCGACGTAACGGATCTTGAACTCAAGGCCCTCCGCGGCTTGACCCTCAGCGGTGTCGTCGTAGTTGAAGGCGACTCAAACAAGAACCTCCTCGCTCAACTTGGTCGATTAACGATAACGGCCGGCGTGCGGACGACTGCGAATCCGCCAACGAATAGTTCCGGGGCGACGACCGTTGGAGCTGACGGCAGTTTCCGTATCACCGGGCTGGCGCCTGGCAAGGCAAGCCTCTTTATTTACTCTGCTGAAAATCCCAACTCTCGTCGATTTCCGCCGACCCGCGTCGAGGCCGACGGGGTGGATCAAACGCAGGGACTCGATCTACTCACCGGCCACTCCGTTTCTAATCTACGAGTAATTATCAGCTACGGTACCGGTGTCATCCGGGGCGCAGTGAAGTTCGAAAACGGCAGCCCGCCGCCGGAAGCTCGCATGTACGTCGCGATCAAGCGGGACGGCCGGCCGCTCGAACGCGGGATAACGACTGATGCCCGCGGACATTTTGTGATCACAGACATCCCGCCGGGAAATTACGAGGTGAATCTCAACCTGGGCTTCTACGCTCCGGCGCTCCAATCACCTCAAAATCTTCGGCAGCCGTTGAAACAATTCGTCACCGTAGCCGACGACACGGAAGTTGAGGTCAACTTCACGGTCGATCTCAAACCAAAAGAAGGGGGTCCATAATGCCCTTCTCTAAGCCAGCACTCCGGCGCATCATTCCAGTCGCGTTTGGCGTCGTGCTGTGTTCGGCTACAGGGGCGCGCGCGCAAGAGGCTGCTTCAGAGAAAACGCCGGCGGCGCTGCCGGAAGGCACCATCAGCGGACGCGTTATCAGCCAGGGAGGAGAAGCGATTAGCGGCGCGACGGTGTTCGCCGGGCCGATTGCCATCGGGATGCAAGCCCGCAGCGCCCGCGTCGACAGTACCGGCAGCTTTAAGTTTGACGCCCTGGCCGCGGGGATCTATGCAGTTTGGGCCTACCTTCCTGGATTCGTCATCACGCCCACACCGGCGAACGAACCACGTCGTTACTATCGCCCAGGCGATTCTGTAACGCTGACCATGATCAAAGGCGGAGTCATAACCGGAACAGTTACGAGTACTACAAATGGCCCGGTTGTCGCCACGGCAGTGCGCGCTTTTCGAGTCAAAGATGAGAATGGACAACCTGAGCCGACCATGGTTCAGCCGCACGAGCGTCCAACTGATGATCGCGGGATTTATCGCCTGTATGGATTGCCGCCCGGTACTTATGTGATCTCGGCTGGTGGGCCGGCCCGTTCGTACGGAGGCCTAATGTCAGGCGCGTACGACAACGATGTGCCGACTTACGCGCCTGCATCAGGCCGCGACACGGCCATGGAAGTAGTGGTGCATAGCGGCGAAGAAATCATTGCCGACATTCAGTATCACGGCGAACCCGGCCATGTGATAAGCGGCACCCTGGCCGGCTTAGTTCAACCCACTTCCCTGGGCATGGGCGGGGCGATGGGAACTATTACCCTCGCTGATGTGCGCAGCCATGCCGTCTTAACGTCCACGGGGGCTGGAGCTATGACGAACAACACGTTCGCCTTTTATGGCGTTCCCGACGGTGATTACGAAGTGCTCGCCCAGCAGTATCTGCAAAGCCGCGATCAGCTAATGTCCGATCCGCGACGACTGAAAGTACGGGGCGCGGATATTTCCGGAGTGAGCATGAGCGTGGCGCCGTTAGCTTCGATCGCGGGACGAGTGGTGCTCGAAAGCAATCCGCCGGCAGATTGCGTCAAAGGTCAGGTAACTGCTCTGCAAGAAACGGTCATCAGCGCTCGCCGCTTCAAGCCAGAGCCAACGTCGGCAAACGCGAAGACGGCTAAGACTGAATCAATCGCCGAGGTTCCGCTCGGGACCGCGAATCAGGCCGCGGACGGCGTTCCCGATCCCAAAGGCGACTTCGCCGTGCGCAATCTGCATTGGGGGCTTTTCCACATCGATGCGCAGTTGCCCGGAACCGGCTGGTACCTTCGATCGATCGCGCTCGCACCGCCGGGCACGATGGCGAAGCCTTCTGATCCAAACATTCCGCGCGATGGTTTGACTCTCAAACCAGGCGAAAAGGTTAACGGCCTCACTGTGATCATCACTGAAGGTGCGGCCAGTCTTCGCGGTCACATCTCCGCCGCCGAAGGTCAACGCGCTCCCGCCGGAATGCGTGTCTATCTCGTTCCGGTCGAGCACGAGAGCTCGGACAACGTCCTGCGCTTTTTCGAAGCAGCCGCCGATACAAATGGAGGCTTTGCCCTGGACAGTATTGCGCCCGGTCGCTACTGGTTGATCGCCCGAGCCGCTGATAGCGGTGAGCCGGCCAAGGTAAAGCCAATCAGGCAGGAGCCCGCGTTGCGCGCCCGCGTGCTCCGCGAAGCCGAAGCCCTGAAGAAAGAGATATCGTTCAAGCCGTGCGAGCAGACGGTTGATTACGTACTGCCGTGGGCGGCGGCGGTCCGGCAGTCGGAACTACACTTTGCGCGACACACCAATCAAACCTCATTCTCATTAGCACCTGGCTTCAGCCGGGTGACGCGAGGAGACTAGTGATCCCTCAACCGTGCGACACGGGAGTCTTGATCACCGCACTAAAGTGTGGTGCTATTGAAATCACAAAACCGCGCGACTGACCTTTCATCTTGACATCCATTTTTCCTGACTCGACATCGAACCGCTTCGACTCAAGGTGCGATTGACTGAAGTCAGCAGCGAAAGAGAAACCGCACAGCTCTGCAAAGTCGTACGAGAATCCAAATAACAGAGCGTTCCCGTGGCGTGGGATCTTTGTGTTAGATTTGTTTATCCGATGGTTTTCTGGATCCGAAGCGGGCTCGATGCCGCGTTGAATGACTGTTTATTGGCGGGCTATTGCCCACGAAAATTGTTACAAACGAGATCGGGAGGGCATCGGCCCTCTTCTACGAACACAAGCGGAGTGACCGTGAAACGAATTCTTCTAATTCTTGCACTTATTCTTTCGACGATCGCGCCAATCGTGGCGCGGCCCGTACCTACTTCCCTTTTTCCCCTGCGGCAGTCGCAGGCAGCCGCGCCGGCCAAAACCAAAAGCGCCAAACCAACCTCAGACATCGCCAGCAAGGTTTTGCCGAATGGCCTCGAAGTAGTCGTGCTGGAAGATCACTCCGTGCCAATCGTGACGATCGAGCTCGCAGTGCGCAACGGGTCGTTCACCGAGCCGCCCGAACTCAACGGCTTGTCGCACCTCTACGAGCACATGTTCTTTAAAGCCAACCGCGCGATTGCGAATGCCGAACAATATCTGCAAAGAATTGGACAGTTGGGCATCGCCTATAACGGCGAAACGCGCGAGGAGGTTGTCGAGTACTATTTCACCACCACTTCCCCAAATATCCGCGCGGCGATGAACTTCATGCGCGACGCCACCCGCTATCCGATGTTTGACGACGGCGAGTTCGAGCGGGAACGCCAGGTGGTCATCGGCGAGATCGATCGCAACGAATCAGAACCTGGCTACTATCTCAATAAGGAGATGAATGAGCGGTTGTTTTACAAATACCCCAGCCGCAAGCAACCGCTCGGCGATCGGAAGACGGTGGCCGGCGCCACCACGGCGATGATGAAGCTGATTCAGGGCCGCTATTATGTGCCGAATAATTCCGCTCTGGTGATTACCGGAGACGTTCAGGCCGAGGACATTTACAAGATGGCGCAGGAGTTTTTTGGCGAATGGCCGCGGCGCGAAAAAGATCCGTTTGCCGAGTTCCCGATGGTCGAACATCCAGCGCTGCCAAAGAGTGAAGGCATAGTAATCAAGCAGCCGGTCGCCAACGTGATTATCGAGATCGGCTGGCAGGGTCCATCCGTCGGCAAGGACGACGCGGCTACTTACGCGGCGGACACTTTTTCATTCATCATGGCCCAGCCTGACTCCCGCTTTCAACGCAACCTCATCGACACCGGTCTAGTCAACGGCATCGGGATCGGATACTACACTCAACGGAATACCGGGCCGATTTCGATCGTGGCGCAAACCTCTCCCGATAAGGCCCAGGCCGCGCTCAAAGCTATCTACGCCGAGATTTCGCATTTCAACGACAAGGACTACTACACCGACGAGCAGCTCGAGAGCGCAAAGTCGCTGCTGGAGGCCGACGATCTTTATTCGCGCGAAAAATTTGACGAGTACGCGAAGACGCTCGGCTTCTGGTGGTCAACAACCGGCATCGATTACTTTCGAGGTTATCTCGGCAATCTGCGGCGCACGTCGCGCGGCGACATCAGCCGCTATGTCACGACCTACATCCAGGGCAAGCCGCATATCGGTCTGGCGATGATCTCTGAACAGGCCCAGCAACAGGCGAAGATTACCCCCGAAGATTTGATCGGGCACTAGCGGAAAACGGGGCATTAGCCCGACCGTCAGGAAGGGCTCTTATTACCGAGATCGGCATTAGTAAGAAGATACGAGATTGAGATGCAAAGTGGAAAACATAATCTACAAATGAAACGCAAACTACTGCTTAGTGTTCACTGTCTGTTGCTTACTATTCTGCTCGTCCCAACAGCGCGAGCACAGTCGACGCCCCCACCAACCGCGCCGCCAACCACGCCGGACTTTCAAAGCGTCATAGCGCGTCAGGCTTCCCTGGTGACCGAGTTCGAAGTCAACGGGCTAAAAGTTCTGGTGAAGCGTCGCGAGGGCAGCCAGACCGTCGCCGCCGGTCTCTTCATTCGCGGCGGCGTCGAGAATATCAGCGCCACGAACGCCGGCGTCGAAGCGTTCATGCTCAACGTGGCCAGCGAAGCCAGCGCTAACTTTCCCCGCGATCGCATGCGGAAAGAAACAGCCCGCATGGGAACTCTGATCGGCGAAGGCGTCAACTATGACTACTCTTCCCTTTCAATGGCCGCGACCCGAGCGAACTTCGATCGTTCGTGGGAGATATTCACCGACGTCGCGCTGCACCCGTCGTTCACCAAACAGGATGTGGCGCTGGTGCAGTCGCGAATCCTGGCCGGCCTCCAGGACGATACCGACACTCCGGACAGTTACCTGCAGCGTTTGCAGGAACGCGTCGCCTACGTGGGCCACCCATACCTCAATCGCCCCGAAGGAACGGCTGAGAACATCAGCCGCCTGACCGCGGACGACCTGCGTGCTTATCATGAAAAGATAATGCAGACCTCGCGTTTGCTGCTCGTCATCGTCGGCGACCTGGATGCGGCACAACTGAAAACACGCATCGCGGCGTCATTCGGAAAACTGCCGCGCGGAGACTACAAGCCACAGTTGCCACCGCCGCTGGCCTTCACCTCGTCTACGGTTGACGTTACAACTCGCGAGCTACCGACCAACTATGTTCAGGGGATGTTCACTGCTCCGCCAATCACTTCGCCGGATATCTATCCCATGCGCGTCGCGTCTTCGTTATTGCGCGACCGGGTGTTTGAGGAAGTCCGCGTAAAGCGCAACCTTTCGTACGCGCCCGACGCGTTCCTGCGCAACCAGAGCGCCAACATCGGGGGTCTCTATGTCACCGCCGTTGACGCCAACCAGGCGGTCCGCGTCATGCTCAGCGAGATCGCTCGTCTGCAACGCGAGCCGATCGGCCGCGACGACATCAACGCGGTGATCGCTCAGTTTCTGACGACTTACTACATCGGCCAGGAAACGAACGCGGCCCAGGCGGCCGAGCTGGCCCAGTACGAACTAATTGGCGGCGGCTGGCGCAACTCGCTGACGTTTTTGGAAAAGCTACGGGCGGTCACGCCGGCAGAAGTACAACGCGTCTCGCAAAAATACATGCGCAACATCCGCTTCGTAGTGCTCGGCAATCCGCAGCAGATCGATAAGAACGTGTTCACCGGTCAGCCCGGCGGCTGAGCTTTGCCCTTGGGATTAGGTGGTTTCAAAAAGCGTTGCTGTTTGGCGGCGCTTTTCCTTTTAACTGACGTGGATGTTGATGGGTTTCGAGGAGGACTCTTCGGGAAGGATCTTCTAGGGAGCTTATGTTATGAGGGTCTGTTCCATATTCGTCCTCTCGCTTTTAACAATCGTGGCTCCCACTATGTTTTTGAGAGCCCAGGCTTCTAAGGTGCCGAATCAGACCGATGATAGATCACCACAAAGAGCGAAGATGCTCTGGGAACAGGCCCTCGCAGCCAAAGGAGGACGTGAGCGGCTCTATGCCGTGCGCAACTTTGTCGTCTCTTCAAAGTCTCGCTTTCGCTTTAGCCCGAGGCCAGATGTCGCGGCGGGAATCGCTGAGGAAAGTTTATACGTCTTCCCCGGCAAATGGTGGAATTTCTTTGATTACCGGCCGGGCAAGATGGGGTACGGCATAAATGTTCTGGACTTGGAGCGTGGCATTCGATGGTACGCGAGTCCCGGGAAAAAAGTGTCACTCCCTCCACGACCGGATCTCGATAAATCTATCATTGAGGGCTTCGAATATCGCTTCAGACAAGCGCAGTTCCTCTATCTTTTAGAGACAAAGTGGGCCAAGCCAACTTTCATTGGAGCGCGGACTGAGTCCGTCGGTCGCAAGAACTACGATGTGGTAGAGACAGTAATTGCCGAAAGAGAGATGAGGCGACCAGTGCGAGAAGGGCCAACGAAAAGGCTGCAGGTAGAAGTGATTGATAATGAGAGAGAGGTGAGGGCAGACTTCTACCTCGACAGAAAAACCCATCTGCCGGCGAGAATCGTGATTGATAGTAAAGCCGCCCGAGGCAGCGGCAAGGGTTCGATGGACTACGTCTGCCGTTTGGACGATTATGCTAACGTGGGCGGAATTCAAATGCCGCAGATAGTGAACTGCGGAGATAAGGAGAATCAAACAACCTACCAGTTCAACGTTGATTACGACGAAGCTATCT
>JAWVEM010000149.1:0-12809 GCA_033856735.1 Blastocatellia bacterium | reverse complement strand
ATCTGGATACAAGATGGGAATATCTATACCTCTGCCGGAATCACGGCTGGCATTGATCTCGCTCTGGCGATGGTAGAAGAGGACCACGGTGCGTCCGTGGCATTGGATGTAGCGCGCAACCTTATCGTGTTTCTGCGCAGACCTGGCGGTCAGGCGCAATTCAGCGTTTCCCTATCAACGCAAGCTTCGGGAAGTAAGCCGCTACATGACCTTCAGGTGTGGATGGCAGAAAACCTCAACAAGACTCTCTCTGTTGATGTACTCGCCAGGCGTGCTGCTATGAGCCCGCGGAACTTCAGTCGTGTCTTCAGAAAGGAAACTGGCATTACACCCGCTAAATTCGCGGAACGCTTGCGCGTGGAGGCTGCACGCCGACAGCTAGAACAAACTGTTAAGGCCGTCAAGGAAATCGCTGCTTCGTGTGGCTTCACCAGCTCTGAGATCATGAGACGTACTTTTCTCTCACAACTGCAGGTTACGCCCAGCGCTTACCGGCTCCGTTTTCAGAGCCGTAGTCCACCTGGGACAAGCCGCTCGTAGCGACCTGTTTTAGATCCTCCGCTGGCGTTGTGGGCGTTACTGAGACGTGTACAGACGATTGTGACAACTGCGATGAGAGTGTCAGCCATAAAAGAACTCTTGCATCATCATGGCATTCTCCGAAAGATCGCTTGCTTGACGAAGACATTTGAACGAGCGTAAATTTACGGGCAATGAAACGCCTTCGGTGGGGTGAGGACATTGAGGGCGCGGCCGTCAACGGCCAACAAAGCGAACACTAACTCTTGCTTGAGCGCCGCCTGGCGCCGCGAGAATTAAGAAGGCCCACGCGTGGGGTGAGGACATGCGTGGGCCGTTCGCTGATTGGAGGATTGTGAATAGCTACGATTCGGAAGCGCTTTGTACCGCACAACCTCTTTCCGACTCTTCTGCTGTTTCAACTAGCTATCTTTTTCGAAACCAGCACAAGTTTTAGCAACCCACAAATTGCTCGATTAACTCAGCCGCCCTTTCTGTTCCCCCAAGCGCCTTTACCCTCAACCCGGCTGCCCGAGCGATAGCACCAAATCTTTCGTCCCCAGCAATCGCTTGATACGCATCAGCGAATGTGTCGCGATTCAACAAATCAAAATTAATTGACTTGCCGGCTCCGAGAGCTTGGACCCTTTGAGCGTAATACTCTCGTTCCGAGTTTGTTGGAATCATTATTGAAGGAACGCCATTTAGCAGACAACAGATATCGGTTCCTTGCCCGCTGTGTGTCACGACGAGTTGGCTCCGCTTAGTAGTGTGGTAAGCAGGCACAAAGCGTTCAACCCGAAAATTAGAAGGACAAGAAGGCAAACTCTCTGCGTCAGATCCCACCGAAAACACAACAAGGCTATCGGTATCACCGAACACATTTGTTAGTTCCTCCAAAATCCGAGTACCGTACCTAAGCCCACCGTCATATGCATAGACAAGATGCCTATCGGAATCGAGCTTCAACAGCCATTCTGGCAGTTCGCGTTCTGTCTTATTGAGCCAAGTTAAATGACCGACGTGATGCGCGCTTGGGAAGTCTACCGGTATTGGATCGATTTCAGGTAAGCTGGCAATGATGAACAAGTCACCCTTTGAGGTGAGATCTTCCACGCAACTAATTTCCGTTATATGGTAGTCGCGGAGAACCTTATTAATGCTCGGCACACACCTCGACGTCGATGACAGAGGCTCTCTATCCCACCAACGGAATCCACGCATCGACGAAAGCATCGGGGCTTGAAAGATCTGAACAACCGGAACACCTGAAATCTCGCCTGCCACTCCAGTGAAGAAAGTCCAGCTGCCAACAAGAATGTCTGGTTGAAAGAGACGTATCGCTCTTAGCTGCTCTTCGAGAGTAGTCGCGACCCAGTTTGGGTCATCAAATTGAAAGTGGAAAGCAAAGTCATCGAAATCCCGCATCGTTCGAAAACTCGGCGCCGAACTCTCAGCGCTACCTAATCGTGGTGGTGGTCCAGTAGTCTCATAAATTACAGCGTTAGGGATGTTGTCTTGAATGAGGTTGCGATTCGTCCCAGAAGAGACGAGGGCTACGGTCCAATCTCTCTTTGCAAGTTCGTCGGCGATCGCGCAGCAATTAATGACCGGGCCGAGGCCACCAGGATAAGGAAAGAATAGTGCGCGGCGCATATTAGGTTCCGGACATTCACCCTTGACTAAACCGACCCGTGGATAATAGAGTGCAAGGCGCTAAAAGTGAAGGCCTTTGGTGTGGTAAGGACACCGAGGGCGCTCCCCCTAAAAAAGGCAGTAAAGCGACAGTAACCCTCGCTGGGCGCGCTCACAACGGTCTCCTCACCTTCAAGAAAACACGAAAAGCAATTCAAGATCGCTATCAGAAAGAGTAGAACATCTGATGACGAAGAAATCGCCGGTCTTGAGGAAGGCCAGTGTCGTGCATGCAATTGCGTTAAGCGCAATGGCGAGTGGCCAATGGAACAAAACCGCTTCCTGCTGAAAAGGACGCGAAGCCAGATTGGCAATCGGGCCTTGGCAACTTTGCTTTCAGCCGCTCTCGGTTTGTTGGGCGTGCTCTTGTCGTTTTAGCAAAGGAGATTGCAAACTGAAAAAAGCAGAGCAGACGGATTGTGGTGTTGACCGAATTCGTAAGAGCTTCCGCCTACTCCGACGTATCGACAATCTTTGTATCAAAAGCTTCTAGACCGCTCGACAACAAAAAGATAATACGCGACTGGCTACTTCAAAATACCAAGAACAATTCCACCAATCGTTGCCAGAATGCAGCCAACAAGAGTCATCGTGGCTGCGCGAGTGTGAGGTGTTGGATCTTTCAGGACAAAAATCCCCATTAGCGCATTAACGACCACAGAGAGTTGAGCTATAGTGAAACCGCGTCCAGCGCCCAAGGCGCCTACCAGTTGCAACATGCCGTAGTTGCCAATACCCCAGATCAAACCCGTCGCCAGTACCCTCAGGTACGCCTGCACGTTTTCCAAGCGGAAGCTTGTGTGAGACTGCCACGCCAACAGCAGGCTGCCGAACAACATACCCAGCGCTAGAGCAAGACTGCCGACCCACATTGAGATCCCGGCGTAATGGATCGGAACAAAATAGCTCCCCCAGAGCACACCGGCACCAATCGCACCCGATAGACCAAGAAGAAAACCGCCCCGGTTTTGATCCCTGACTGCGCCTGTACCCTTGGCGAAGATAATCAACAGCACGCCAGCGATGATCACCAAGACTGCAAGCAGAAGCAGAGGTAACGTGTAAGGTCTGGACCGAACAAACTCTCGAAACAGTAGCGTCCCCCACAACATGCTGACGACGATATTCAGCGGCGCCCAAATGCCAAACGCCCTAGCAGTGCCAACCTTGTCTGTCGCCGTGAACGCGCACAGCCCACCTAAAGACCAAATCAGCCCACCAGCAAACACGAGAGCACCAGTGCCAAGACTCAACTCTTGCCAAGTGGCAGGCCCTTGGGCAGCAAACACAAATGTCGCCAGACCAAGGTTAGCGACCGCAACGTAGAACGTCTTGACTTGTTGATTGGGCACGCTCACATTTTGCGAGGGCGTCAGCCAGACACCCCAGCTGACGACGGGGATGACAGCATAGAGGATAGTCAACATAGTCAGAATTGTGGACTAAGAAGGTGTGAGCTCATCGGACGATCTCTAAGCGTCATTAGCAAATTCAATTAAGGCAAGCGCATAGGATTCCGCTGTGGAGTTGCCCGTTTCGATAATGTTCCTGCATTCGCTCGGCGGGCAGGAGAGTTTGCCAGCATCTGATATTTGCGCGACAACTGGTAAGAGTCTTCGGAAGGGCGGACGCACAACCTGAAGCAAAGGATTATTCTGGTATAATTCAACATCCTCGCGGCAAGCCACGACCTGTTTGCCTAACGCCAAAGCCTCTTGCTGCACACCCGCCGAATCTGTTATCACGAAATGCGAGAATGCTATAGCGTAACCCATAAGTGTAGGGTCCAACGCCGGAAAGACGGTGACATTCTCAAGACTACTCAAGATTCGAACAAAGGGCTCCCACCTCGTATCAGTCCGGGTTACCAGCACGAATTTCTTCCTGCCAAAGAATCGGACCGTCTCAACGAGACGCTGAATCAGGTCCTCTTGAAACAACAGGCTGGTAGACCGATGGAACGTGCAAATTATGTACTCATCATTAGCATCCAGAGGAGAAGGAGGGTCAAGCTCGTCATTCGCTATGAGACGCCGCAAATCGGTGAGAGCGTGCGTGACAGCGCAAATACTTAGATCGCCGCAAATTCGAATAGCATCAGCGCTTATTCCTTCCTTAAGCAAGTTGTCTCGCTGTTCGAAGAATGGCGCAAGGTGAAAAGCGGCGAGCTTAGAAATGTCCCGGCGATTCTTTTCCTCTGGCTCGATGAAATACTGAGAGCGAGTATGCCTTATGCCCGCTTCAAGGTGCGCCACCCTAACGTTCAAAGCGGTTGCCACTTCTACACCCAAAGTTGCCGAATCTGTATCTCCGACTGTTGCGACAAGTGAGGGCTTTTCGTTAAGCCAAAAAACGGTGGAAAGCAGCGGACTCAGGCGGTGGCGCCAAGACTTATCAGTGCCGACTTGCAGGGGATCGCCGAGCCAAACAATCTCCGCAAACTTTCCTAATTCGAGAGCCTCATGAGTTTGCACAACAAGAGTAGTCTGCTGGCCCGTGAAGAGTATGCGAGGACGCGAACGGCACCGCACAGCGAGTTCGCGGATGACTGTGGCAGCCTTTGTTACTTCAGGCCGAGTACCAAGAATCAGGTCAATTGACACAGCTTGTCCTCAGTTCAATTTCGATAGAACGGCCGCATGATCTGACCACGGCGCTGAGCCATTCGTGGCGGTGTTAAGACTTGTGCCCGAACGGGTTTTGACCGACGGAACGATCTAACATGCGTTCCGCTCGGCAGGCAAATGTTTCAAGAGAGAGACTGCCTCCCTTAAATTATGAGGCCCTTCAATTCGGAAAGGCTGTGAATGTAGTGTGTTGAGTTGCTGCCGCGAGGCACGCCCTCCCGTAAGATCTGCACGGTTCGCATTCCAAGTCGGTTGCCCGCCTCTATCTCCGAGTCCGGGTTGTCACCAACTACTAATACTTCTTCGGGCGAAAGACCATTGGTCTTCAGAATATCTTTGAAGGCGCCCTCCTTACCTTTCCGGTCGGCTTCGTCAATCGCGTCAACGTGTATCGCCTCGAACAGCGACGCAAATCCGAGAGCTCTTATCCTGCTCTCCTGAAGGCGACGAAAGCCCGAAGTGACAAGGAAAAGCTTCGCGTCGAGTTCCCTTAGCGCCGGGAGGTCTTCATATCCGCGCATCGGAACTTCAACCTCCGTGCGCGCCGCCACTTCCCACCCGGCGGCAAGCATCTCTTCAGAGAAGCCATGCGCGCGGGCGACCCAATCCAACGGGTGACGCCAGCAATCCTCGAAAGCCTGTGCGAGTGCCCCTTCGGAGAGCGTGTCTTTATTCATTCTCCTGATCGCCGTGAACATCGGTTCGAACAGCTCGCGCCCAACTTCGTCCGCCGCGCTGAGGCAATTGTCCAGATCGAAAATGATGGCTCTTATCATATTTAGATAGGAAGCCCCCCACCATTATCGCTGGGCAAGTTTTCCTGCCGCTTTTCAAGAGGCTTTCGTTGAGTGTTGATCTTTCCAAAGGCACTGACGGTTTACATCCACAGATTTTTGGCGTTATCCTTCATATCTTGGCGGCGATATGGAAGATCCGCTCATCAGCCGCCTGGGTGCAATCGCGCGATTCGAAATGGGCTGACACGTGCACTGGTTGGCGATATGTCAAATCGGAGTCTTCCAACGTCAGAGGTATAGGATACTCATCTTCCACAATTGGGATTTCCCGTATGACGTTCCTCTGACCAATGCTTTCTCGTACGATCAGTCGACTGCTCCCACCCGGCGCCATCTCCACGACCCGCACATAGACGGGCAGCAATACACTTTGGCCCACGGGAAACAAAAAGGGATCGTCAGCCGTCCCTGAACCAGCTAGATCGGCCCGCCTAACACCTAATACCGCGCGACCCAATCCATATATTGGACATGCGCGGCCAGGCATCGGCCAAGACGACGAGCCGAAGAGTTCTCGAGCTACTAAAAGCTTTTGCCGAATAAGCCCAGCTTGCTCAGGAACTGGAAGATCTGTGGCCGCAAGTATTCGCTCTATTGCTGCCAGAAGCGTCCCAACCTCCCGTACGACGCGATGCAAGGTAACCGCGTGTGCAGCTTCGAAGAGTCCAACGATTCCATTGACCCTCTCGATGGCGAGCGAGCAGACTTGTCGAGCGCTGACCATCTGTAAGTCGGCCAAGTTCTCATTCCGCATGATGCTGTCTAAATAGACCAAATGTTCGACCACGAAGATCAGCTCAGACATTCCACGTATATAAGCGATCTCTCTTTCGACCAAACGACGCTCTGCGCCGAGCGACACTCCACCCCTTGCATAACCCTGAAAGCTCGACCTGATCTTCTGGAACGT
Organism: Blastocatellia bacterium; assembly: GCA_033856735.1. GTDB lineage: Bacteria > Acidobacteriota > Blastocatellia > Pyrinomonadales > Pyrinomonadaceae > UBA11740. The sequence goes on along the minus strand of JAWVEM010000149.1, from coordinate 6,261 downwards.
ATCTTTGAGGCCGTCTAGACTAGTGGCGTCGTGCATATCTCGCCAATCGCCAAAAGCAGCTTGAAGGCGAAGTCGTGTGGTGATTACATTTCGTCGAAACTCAACCGTTGCCGCGGCCTCATCTGGCAGCGATTCCTGAATGCCTCTCAGAGTATTTACCGCCTGTTGAAAAAGAAACACAGCCGTCATACCGTCATCGGCTCTTGACTGGGCTTCTGCTAGCTCATAAGCCCTCAAGGATGAGTAATACTTGGATCGCCAATCTTCGAACAACGTCGAGAGAAGTCCATACAGTCTCGCCGATAAATCAGATAGCTCAACAATGCTAGACAGTTCTGATATGTACTCCAGCGCCCACAGGCTGGCATAGTCTTGAAGGTTAGGGGTTTGAATCTCAGCAAAGTCAGGAAGCACAGCCAAGATACTTTCGCGTACCGCCAGCGGTGACGTTCCAAATGCCCCCGAAATTGCGAGGGCAGCGTAGCCCCTGCTACTAAGGGGAATTTCATGATTCCCGAAGACCTCAACAAGACCAGTCCAAGTCTTCGCGTCAAATTCGCTAAAACGACTCAGGCCTAGGCATCCGTACCGAATAAATATCTCAGGTGCTCCAGTCTTCAATTGCTCCGAAAAAATCGGCTCCAAGACAGCTCGATTGTCGCGATCCACGCGACGGGATAGGCTCAGCAACGCGGCGGCCCGAGCATTCGTGTCCTGAAGGCTAGCCGCTCGTATGAGTGGTTCGAGAACATCTGACCCAGGCAGACGCCCTAGAGCTATCGTGGCAGCCCAGGCCGATTGATCGTCTATTGCATTATCGATGAAGTGTACTAAGGTTGCTTTAGACGAATCCCCTCCAAGATATCCGAGGTCCTCAATTAGCGCGACCCGGATATCGCGATCAGTAACCGACTTTGCCGCCTCTATGATTTGGCTCTCAACTTGGGACTGAAGACGAGGAAAGCTATTGATGAACCCAGTAAAGGATCGTAGGGTGAGTGCCGCCTCAAGGGCCAGCGCTGAGTCATCGGCGGCGAGTTGGGCACAGACCTCCTGTACTCCGTCTTGCGTTGGGTGATTTGTGATCTCTTCAAGCTTCCCGTAGGCGCTGAACTGCCCGTCAACACAAATCCTGGGGATATAGGTGCTCGTCTCCCGGCCCCAGTCCGCTAATGTTTTCTCATCAAATTCGGTCAATTCGAATACGACGGACTTCGCGGCTACACTGCTGGTAGCGTTACTGCCGCCGACCCGGGTTCGCAGCGCAGTCCGAGGATCTTGAATTGTAATATTGCGGACGTAGCCAGTTAGGTTCGTATCAACGACTGCTCCAGTAATGGTCACGGGACGTGAGGAAAGTGGTTCGCGACCCATAGCAAAGACGCGGAGAGGAATCCCTTGAGACTGACAGACCGACGCGAATCGCGTGAATCGCGCACTTTCTTCACCGAGAAATGAGAAGCTGGTCATACGTCAAACTCCCTAACACTTATCTACGCGAACACGAATCTACTCCCACGCCGCTCACCCCGGCTCAGAATCGTCCTGATGGGCTTGGACTGCCATGCACGAAACTCGATGAATCGTTCGTCACAGTAGGAGGTTAAGCCAGACAGTTCTGTGCGACTCGTGGCAGGATGCAACGCAATCTCTACTGGTAACCCACCAGCTGACATGCTGTCGTCAATAGCCCGAATGAGCATTTCTGATAAGCGCTCAGCGGCGAGATCTTCTCCTTCATTTCGGCCCAGAAATATATAGCGGTACCCGGCATACAGACCGGCCTCGACGCAATCACGTCTCGAGAGAATTCCCATCTCGGTCCTGTAATAGTCCGGCGTCAAAAAAGAATCGATGTTGTGATGGAATGTGTACTCACGGTTAGTGTCGAGGCCACCCGAAACGTCGTCGAATTGAGCTTGGATTTCAGCTTGAATTTCAGATGCCTCAGCCACCCTCATCACGAAGGCGCCGTGCGTTGCCATAGCGGAAGACAGACTATGCGCTAGGTCGATCTTAGGCCGCAGGAAGAAGCCGTTTGAGTCCAAGAGACGTGCAATTCCTGCAGAGGTAGTTCTGGGGCGTCCAAAGCTCAGGCTCACATGCGCGACGCGCGCACAGGTTGGAAGTTCCCGGCAAAGAACATCTGAGTTGCCATGCACTGCAAAGATTGCGGCGCGACTGATGCTGCCTTTGTGGTAAAGGTCGGCAATCGCCTCGTTTACAGCCGGACTGAGTCCGCCGTCATCCGCTGTGACAATCACTTGTGCGGTCACTTAGATTTAAGATCCTTCCAAAACTGACATCACCGTTTTTTCCATTAGTTCAAGGGGTGGCTCTGCCTTCGTGTAGAGCCTGAATTGGTAGAGCGCCTGATACAACAGCATGCTCCAACCAGGAACAACGGTTAGTCCGCGCGACCTAGCTTCTTCGCACAAGGCTGTTTTGGGTGGGTTGATGACGACGTCCATGAGGGACGACGCGCCTGGATATCGCTGAAAATCGATCAGACCCGGATAGTCACCTACTGGCGTGGCATTCACGATAAGATCGCATGGGATTTCCTTTTGGGATTCGAGATCAACGACATCGGCCGCCTCAAAGCGATCTCTGAGCTGACGCGCTGACTCAGTGTTTCGCGCAACAATGATTGTGTTCCATCCAGCGACCTTCAGAGCATACAGAATCGCCCTAGCCACACCGCCAGAGCCAACGACGACCGCGCGCCCCGATGATTGGACCCCTGCTTTTGCCAAAGCATCTGCGAACCCTCTCCAGTCCGTGTTATGCGCAACCCACCGACCATCTTCATTCACCACGGTATTACATGCTCCGATCGCACGCACATCCTCGGACACCTCGTCAACAAATCGGAGTATCTCTTCCTTAAAGGGCATTGAAACTGCGAAGCCTCGAAAGTTGAGCGCTCGCAGGGGTGGAACTACTTCGTCCACTGACTCGGCCTGCATCGAAATGTAGCGAAACGGAAGGTTCAAGGCCTCGAACCCAGCGTTGTGCACTCGCACCCCGAATTTAGAAGGTCGAATTGCAAGGGAACCACAAAGTCGCGGCGTTGTATTAATCATTTGTTCCTCCAGTGTGTCGCATTGATTTCTTGCGCGCCCATCACGCACAGCGGCCAGCCATTTCGGAAAAAGTTTACCTTACGGTAAGTGCTGCTCAGTCGCAACCTAAGGCCCTTGCGGATAATGGCATAGCGCGCTGGCCAACCGACGAGAATGGCAGCATCAACATCCAGGAGTGCCGCGCACGCCAATGCGCTGTCTGCGACGGCCTCCGCTAGGCGTTCCAAATGCATCTCTACGGACTCGTTCACTCGATTGAACCAATCGGTTCCGAGCGCTTTCTCGAATGCGAATCCACTTGCTACGGTATCGAGGCACCCAAGTTGGCCGCATTCGCACCTGGTCCCTGAATAGGCTGTTAACGCATGACCAATTTCGCCAGCGAAACCGTGCGCTCCAACGACCACCCTTCCTTCCGATATGATAGCGCCGCCGACGCCGGTTCCGATACAGATTACTATGCTGTTCGGGGCGAGTTTCGCGACTCCATGCGCCTGCAAAGAAGCGTCATTGAGCACGTGGACATCACCACCTAGTCGATTCACGAGTTCCTCTCGAATATTCACACCTGCGAAAGGAGTGTACAACGCCTTCGTGCAGACGCCTGCTCGCGTAATAAGGCCTCCGGAACCGCAAACCAGTCTTTGCCTCGCACCATTTGCTCGTCCAGTCTCTCGCGCCGCTGCTAGACTGAGCTCGGCGACCAGATTCAAGGTGCGCTCAGCATCTTCGGGCGTAGGCTCAATAAAGAGCGGCTTGAGCCTATTTCTGGTCGTTCCAACCTTTACGTGAGTTCCACCAATGTCCACAACCAACACAGCATTGGCATCGTGCCGTGCGTCAACTGTTTTCGCGTTCATTCATTTAGTCCGTCGAGAGCATGCGCCACGAAGCCTCTAAATGCGTCTCCTAAGTCCGCATCCCGGCTAATCGCACCAACCGCTTGGCAGACGTTAGCGGCATCGCCGCTTTGCGCCGCACCCTTGATGAGACTCACAACGCCACGAGCTTTTGAAAGGTAGGCATCGAGATCCGTTATGACCTCTTCCTTCGCGCGAAGGGTCATCAGCTCGATGGACATCATCTCAACCTCATCCAAGGTCGCATCCATGGACGGAATGGATGCCAGTATTGCGACACGAGCTTGGGCTTGCGACAACCCAGGCTCGTGGTTTAACGACTGAGAGGCCGTGGCCGGTGAAACACATTGTTTTTCGACCTTCCCCAGGATGGAGGTGAACGAATGTAACTGGCGTGCAATGCTGGTTATTTTGGCGAGTTGCGCCTCACGAACCTGCTCCAACTTTCGTCGCTGCCACGAGCGTTTCTCCACAAGGAGTGCCGCGAGGAACCCGAGGGCAGCCGCAACTAACGTCGCCAATGCCGGTGTCCAGTCCGACTTACTCCCGGTGCCAGTTGGTGACTGGCTCACCTGGTTCGGGGTGGGTGTAGCGACCACAATCGAAGATCCCGGAGTCGGTGAGCTTTGTTGAACCAAATTTGGCGTTGACTGTTTCGTTCCGCCTTTCGGTGGTGCCGTCTGGGCGAATACGGTGCCCACAACCGCACCCATCAAAACGAGGAATAGGCCGAACCGTCTGGGGAGTTTCAGCAGGGAGACTATAAATAAAGACCGGTGAGGAAGTAGGGTGCTCATTTTGTCTTTCGGATACGAATCGACTCGGCTCGCCGGAGATTCTGTCCGCTTCACTGCCGAACGCTATCGCCTAAGTCTGCGGAGGAAGCGATGGTTGTGGACGAAGGGAGTCGCTGGTCCAACGACGCGAGTCCAGTTACTCGAACGTTCGTAGATTAAGTTGACTCGGCAAGTGCTGTCAAATTCTTTTGAATCGTCCATCTGTTCTTAAAGTACCTGCAATTCGTTAAACTCAATCGATATCGTACATTGAGGGTATCAACGCGCTGGATTACTAGATGGCGGCAAGCCAGTAAGCGCGGACTTCAAAAATAAAGAAACAATAGAACAGTCACCACCTCCTACGTCAAACTAGTCACCGCGCCCGAGACGCCGAGGTCGCGCGTTCTTGCGAGCGATTGTCGCTACGCGCCATGGCCAAGTATTGTTGCCTTGTTTGGACTTCATCCTGACGTTCCGCGTAGATCTCTAAGATAATCTTCTCCTTGTCAGTAAACTGCGGTCACGGTTCTTTGCTTCCGTAGCTAACTGGCGCGCTGCTTCGTGATAGTCCGAAGCCTTATCAAAGTCACTCACAAGCCGACTGTGGTGCTCTGAGTCCGCGGATTTGACACTTTGGCGATGCTCGCGTTGTCCCGGTGTTTCAAGAATTGTGCGCGCGAGGTATTCGGTAAGGCTCCGCGCTTCAACTTCACGCAGTGTTCCGGTTTGATGATTACCAAGGTGCAATGATGCAACCTTCTTGTTTCTTAATAGCGCGTAAAGAACGAGGCCGCTAATGACGAGTAGGAGGACAACAAAACTCCAACCGATGAGTTTCCGTTTCCAATTCTTCCTCTTTCCCGTAGCGATCTCCTTCGCCGGCGCAAGGACTGGGTTCGAGGGATCATAAAAGGCCACCTCACTCTGAACATCCTGGTGGATATCTTCGAGCACGTCTGCGCCTGTTCCTCGGCGACTGTTCCCATTACGGTTCATGTTGCACTCCTCTATTTTTCACTCTTGACGAGAACGATTGATGCTGGCTCATCAGCCGCGCTGGTTTGTCCCACCGACACTCTGACTTGCTGATGAACACTAAGGACCGGAGACGTATAAGCAACGGCGTAATAGACGATCCCGCCTTTAGGAATCAGGCCGGTCGTATCGCGCGCTTCTTCTGTGTGAAGCTTTTTGATCGATTCGATATTGAAAGGCTTCGCACGATCATCAAGCATTTCGATCGAGAGATCGGGAATGTCAGGTGTCAGCTTTACGCTGTCGGACGTCTTGTTCTTGACCGCGACCAAGACAACATTGAAGCGCTCCACGTTGACACTCGGCCGCAATATTGAAAGCGAGAGTCCATGCGTGGGCTTCGTCCAGTTCTTAAACCGTTTCGGTTGTTTCATTGCTTCTTGCAAAGCGGTTTGCGCAGAAGACGCATATGAAGTGCTGTTCTTCGTGTCCTCAGTTTTGTCTACGGACGATAAACGAGTAGTGATAGGCGATGGCACCGCCAAGTTTGGCGTCGGTCCA
>JAWVEM010000148.1:0-13063 GCA_033856735.1 Blastocatellia bacterium | reverse complement strand
TTTATCGGCGGCAAGTGGATTGAATCCAACTCGGCGAAGACCGTTAACAACATCAACCCCGCTAACACGGACGACGTGATCGGCACCGTGCGGCAGGCCACGCGCGAAGAAGCACGCGCGGCTATCGACGCTGCGAGCGAAGCATTCCAGGGCTGGCGCCGGACCCCTGCGCCTGCACGCGGCAAGATCGTCGCTAAAGCTGCGCGGTTAATGGAAGAAGCGAAGGAAGAACTCGCCCAAATTCTCACGCGCGAAGAAGGCAAGACTCTTTCGGAATCAAGAGGTGAACTACAGCGCTCGATCAACGTCGCGGAATTCTGCGCCGGTGAATCGCGGCGGATGAACGGCGAGACCATTCTCTCTGAATTGCCGGCCAACTTTGCTTATACGATCAAACAGCCGCTGGGAGTGGTAGCGTGTGTAACCCCCTGGAACTTTCCAGTTGCAATTCCCGTGTGGAAGATCGCGCCGGCTCTGGTCGCCGGCAACACAGTCGTTTTCAAACCGGCAACACTCACACCGGCAACCGGCGTCCGCATCGTGGAAATCTTCGAAGCAGCGGGAATACCGCCAGGCGTTCTCAATTTGATTTTGGGCTCAGGCTCCGAGGCCGGCGACGAAATCATCAATCACCCGGCGGTTAAAGCGATCTCGTTTACCGGCTCAAACGAAGTGGGCATTCGTTTGTACGAACAGGCTTCCCGCCGCGGCGCCAAATGCCAGTGCGAGATGGGCGGCAAGAACCCGGTCGTGATCCTGGAAGACGCCGATATGGATCTTACTGTCGAGTCAACCGCGCAGGGAGCATTCGGTTCGTCCGGACAACGCTGCACCGCCACCAGCCGGGCGATAGTCGTTAACGAAGTCGCCGACGAATTCATCAAAAGAATTTCCGCGCGGGCCGGATCAATGCGAATTGGCGACGGCAGTGATCCGAAAACTGAAATGGGTCCGAGCGTGGATGAAAGCCAATTCAAAACCGTGCTCGACTATCTGAACATTGGCCGCGAAGACGGTGCGACTCTGGTTTGCGGCGGCGAACGCGCTACCGGCAACGGCCTCGACAAAGGCTTCTTTGTTCGGCCCACCGTCTTTGATCATGTGACCCCGGAAATGCGAATCGCTCGAGAAGAAATATTCGGACCGGTGCTCTCGGTCTTGCGGGTGAAGGATTTCGACGAAGCCCTGCAGGTCGCAAACGACACTGAGTACGGGCTGTCGTCGTCTATCTTCAGTAACGATGCCACGCGAATCTTTCGCTTCGTCGATGAGATCGAAACCGGCATGACTCACATCAACTCGCCAACGACCGGTGGTGAAGCTCACATCCCCTTTGGCGGCATCAAAGGCACCGGCATCGGCGATCGCGAACAGGGCTCAACGGCTCTCGACTTCTACACTGATTTGAAAGTGGTCTACGTCGACTATACGGGTCGCAAGCGCGAGGGGAATTTATACTGAAGATTACCCATGGGTAGTACGCTAAAACTACAACAGTTGTTTTGGATTCTGCTTGAGCAGCTACCATCGCTCATCACGGTGCTGGGCTGCATAGTCTTTGTGCTGACGCGACGGAAGAAATATCCGAAGGTTGCCCTGCTGGCATTGATCAGCCTGGTGCTGATTTTTCTTGATGGTCCATTTTTCACGGCGATCTTCCTATGGGTTCCCGATCTGCTCCTGAATCGTGACTCGCTGAATGCGCAAACGATTCACACTTTCTATTTACTCCTCGGCTTAATCGTCTACACCGCGTTCGCGATCTCTTTTGCACCTTTGCTGGCGGCTATCTTCATACAGCGAGGGCAAGCGCGGTCAAACTAGGAAACCGGCACACGCCTATATGAAACGCTGTCCCGAATGTAACCGAAAGTATGATGACGACACCTTGCGTTTTTGTTTGGACGACGGCAAGTCGCTCGTCATCGATGGCGTAGCTCCAACTAAAGCTGGAGTGACAATCGTTCTTCCCCCACCCGAGGGGAATCAGCCCACACTGCGTGAAGTTGGTCGTCCTGATGTTCCTCCACCGGCACACGCCGCGAAGGACGAAGCAAGACGTCCGAGTGTGCGCGCGGAACAACTTCCTATCCGCGAAGTTCAAGGTTCATCCAACCTCAGATCGATCATTGGGATCATCCTGGCGTTGGCTCTGGTCTTAACAGTGGCGGGTCTCGGCCTGTGGGGCTTGACGTTTGGGCGACGGTTGCCTTTGGTGCTTCTTTGTTTGGCGGGTCTGGTCCTTGGATTCATTCGCTCAAAGCGGCATCCGAAAGCCTCTTTAATGACAGCGCTCGGGTTGGGGCTTTACCTTCTGGTTTCTTTTGTGTACGCGGGCGTCCTTTATTCCTTACCGAGTCTGGTGCAGAAGATGCAAATGTCCTACACAAGCACAGCGCCCGTGTATATAGTCGCTGCAGTAATAGACGACCTCGGTTATGCAGCGATGATCCTACTCCTGGTCATTGCAGCCTTCACCGGGCGCGGTTCCAACTACAAAGTCAGCAATTCAAACCACCTATGAAAACTCTTATCAAGAACGGGCACATCATCACCGCCACCGACAATTACCACGCCGACATCCTGATCGAAGATGAAGTCATCTCCGTCATCGGCGCGAAGCTCGACATGGAAGCCGATGTGACGATCGACGCTAAGGGAAGACTGGTAATTCCCGGCGGCATCGATCCGCACACGCACATGGAACTGCCATTCGGCGGCACGACGGCGTCCGACGACTTTCGCACCGGGACCATCGCGGCGGCGCACGGCGGCACGACGACAATTATCGACTTCGCGGTTCAGTACAAGGGCGAGTCTCTTTTACAAGGCGTCGATAATTGGCACAAGAAAGCCGAAGGCAAGTGCGCCATCGATTACGGCTTCCATCTGATCACGACCGAGCTCGAAGACCGCCAGATTGAAGAGATGTACACGGTCATGGATGAAGGCGTAACCAGCTTCAAGATGTTCATGGCCTATCCAGGCGTGTTTCTGGTAGACGACGCCACCATCTTCCGCGCGATGTTGGCGGCGGGCCAGCGCGGCGGTCTGATTTGCATGCACGCCGAAAACGGCATCGTCATCAATGAGATCATCAAACACGCTCTGGCCCAGGGCCACACTGCGCCCAAGTATCACGCCTTGACGCGACCGACGATTGCCGAAGCCGAAGGCGTGCATCGCGCGATTGCGATTGCCGAGATGGCGGAGGCGCCGGTCTACATCGTTCACCTGTCGTGCGCCGACGCGCTGAACCAGGTCCGCGAGGCGCGCGATCGAGGCATTCCTGCTTTCGCGGAAACCTGCCCACAGTATCTCTTCCTTTCCATCGACGATTACGGCGAAGGCTTTGACGGCGCGAAGTACGTAATGACGCCGCCGCTGCGCGACAAAGCCAACCAGGCTGAGCTTTGGAAAGGTCTGAAGATGGACGACCTGCAAGTCATCTCCACCGACCATTGTCCGTTTTGCATGAAGGAACAGAAGGAATTGGGCCGCGATGACTTCACCAAGATTCCCAACGGCGCGCCCGGCGTGGAGCATCGCGTGTCGCTCATCTACACCGGCGTGGTTGAGAATCGCATCTCGCTCAATCGCTTTGTCGAGCTTACTTCCACCGCCGCCGCCAAGATGTTCGGACTGTTTCCGAAGAAAGGCACGATAGCTGTGGGCTCTGACGCGGACATCGTAATCTTTGATGCTGATAAAGAACAGACACTCAGTGTGACCACTCATCACATGAACGTTGACTATAGCGCCTACGAAGGCAGGACGATCAAAGGGACGGTCGACACGGTCCTTTCACGCGGCAAGGTTGTCATCGACAACGGCGAGTTCAAGGGCAAGTCAGGCGACGGTCAGTTCCTGAAACGCGGGGAGTGCGTGGCGATATAGTATCGACGGCGACGATGGAGTCAGAGCCGGGAGCGGACCGGGGACCCGCGCGGGCAGTCCGCGTGAGGTAACAGGCTGGCAGCCAGTTGTACGAACTTCGCTTGAAGGTGAAATCAATGAAAAGAATTTTCGTACTGCTATTATGTTTTGTGACGTACGCTTTCTCTGCCGCGGCGCAAAGTGCTCAGGCTCCGACCGCGCCCTCGCCCCCGCAGAAACATCAAATCGTCACCGCTGCCCAGGCTAACGGCGTGTACCGCTATTATCAGAGCGAGTTTCGCATTCTGGCTCTGGGCCATAACAAGTTAAAGGTACAGTTCGACGGCATCTATATGACGGTGTCGAAGACTCCAAACATGGGCTATGCCATGGGTGAAGCGATCATCGAAGGCAACATCGCAACCTTCAAGCCCCCCGATTTCGAACGCTGTGAGATCACGCTGGTATTCCTGCCCGGCAAACTGAAAGTCACACAGGAAGGCTCCGACGCGGATTGCGGTTTTGGCCACAATGTTAATGCGAACGGAACCTATCGCAAGATTCGCGGTGGGAAGCCGAAATTCGAATCGCCCGAAGGTTAGTTGGGTTTAGAGTACCAACCAACTCTACTACGAAGCCGGCCACATGATGTACATTGATGAAAAATCGCTCGGCAAGTTGCGCGCGAATGTAGGAAGGCTCATTCAGGATTCTATAAACAGACAGGAGTCTCAAAACATGAAGCTGGTTCTCGCGATGCTTTTCATTCTCATCCTTTGCACTTCAGTGGTTCCGCAAGGGACCAGAGTCGTCACCGCCGCTGAAGCAAACGGAACTTATCGTTATCGGCGCAACGAAATCAAGATCCTGGCGCTGGGTCATAACAAGCTGCGCATTCGGATGGATCTGACTTATGAATACAAGACGTCATCCGGCCCGATGGCGAATGTCGGAGAGGCCTCAGGAGAGGCCACAATCGAAAATGACACTGCTGTCTTTCATCCACCGGATACTGAGGACTGCACGATTACCATCAAATTTCTTGGGGGCAATAAGATCAAAGTCTCTGAGGATCGCACTATCAATTGCGGTTTTGGCATGAATGTGAGTTCCGAAGGAACCTATACCAAAATCAAGAGTGGCAAGCCGAAATTTGAATCACCCGAAGGTTAAACTGGATCTAGAACACGGGAAGATTACTAACGATTCACACGGAGGTGAGCACTCTATGGAGCGCAATACTCTGGCGGACTTCAAAGATCAATGTAAACGTAACCTTCAACGGAGCGTCGAAGAAAGAATCCGCTATGGATTCAATTACGTTTACAAGCCCGTACTCGACGATGCCGAATGGCGCTCGTTCAACTCAACCGCGGAATATCGGCAGTGGTGTCGCGATAACTTGCCGGAGTACCTTGGCTACGGCGAACTAAGCGACTTGCAGCGACGGGTGCTCGATGAAACGTGAGACTTTCAGCCCGGCCCAGGCGCAACAGGTCGCCGCCGCCTTCGCTAAACATCAAGTTGATTACATGTTCATCGGCAAGAGCGGGGCGATTTTGCTCGGCTATCCCGGCACAATGCAGAACGTGGCTGTCCTTCCGCGCAAAGACGATGAGAATCGACGACGGATCGTCGCCGCACTAAACCAGACGGGTTTCGTAATCGATGGCCCCCTCGTGGCTGAGATTATGCGCGGCAAGGACTTTGTGCAAATCAAGAATGGACCATTCGATATCGACCTCGTATTCGCTCCCGACGGGATCGAGAACTACGACGAAGCTAAAGCACGAATGGATATGTCCAGCGGTTTTCCGGTCGCGAACATCAGCGACATCATTGAGAGCAAGAGAGCCGCGAATCGGCCCCGGGACGCGGTCGAGCTTCCTCTGCTACGGGCATTTCGCGAAATGTACGAGAAGAGATAGCGCTGAACAAACCAGCTGTGAAAGGAACTTGATGAAGAAGCTTTGGCTCTGCACCATCGCGGTATTGTTTTTCTCTTTTCATGTTTTTGCCCAGGGCACTACTGAGCCGTCCCTGATTACGGTCAGCGGGCAGGCGGAAGTCCGCGTCCCGCCGGATGAGGTTATCTTTACTCTGGACGTCGACTCAGTCGACAACGACATGCTCGCCGCCAAGAAAAGAACCGATGATAGGGTCAAGCAAGTGTTCGCAATAGCCAGAAGGAATGATGTTAAGCCGGAAGACGTCCAAACCAGCCATATCAGTGTCCAGCCAAAATACAACACCGACGACCTCGATTACGAGCAGCGACGAACAGTAAAGCGCGTCTTTGTCGGCTACGAAGTATCGAAGACGGTGGCCATCAGACTGCGCAATATTTCAAAATTCGATGAACTCCTTTCGGATGTTCTGAAAGCGGGAGTAACAAAAGTCAGCGACCTGGAGTTCCGTGACTCACAAATCCGAAAGCACAAGGACCAGGCCCGGGCAATGGCAATGAAAGCCGCGCAGGAAAAAGCCAGTCTGATGGCTCGCGAGATTGGTCAATCGATCGGCCCTGCGTATTCAATCAGCGAGGATGTGGCCAATCCCTATCGCGCGGGCAGCGTTAATCAGAACAGCACTGCTGTAATCAGCGGAAATCTTTCGGCAGGAGAATCTGAAAGCGCTATTGCGCCTGGTTCGATATCCGTAACCGCTCAAGTGACCGTACGCTTCAGACTGCTGTAACTTAAAATCCATACTCAGAACCCGATGGCAAAACCAGGCGAAACTACTCAATACCCCGACGGACGCGTCGAGCTTAAGCCCGAAGCGTTCGACGAAATAAGTTCGAGTCCGCTCTTCAATCGCGACCTCGCGCCGGTCAAGGTTGCCGATCGCAACTGGACGACCTACAACTATGCGGCGCTTTGGATCAGCATGGCGCACTGTATTCCGACTTACATGCTATCGTCGGGTTTGATCAGCGCGGGCATGAACTGGTGGCAAGCGCTGATCACGATTCTGCTGGGCAACACGATCGTTCTGGCTCCGATCCTGCTCAACTCGCACCCCGGCACCAAGTACGGAATTCCCTTCCCGGTTTTCGCGCGCGCTGCCTACGGCACCTATGGATCGAATCTTCCGGCCTTGATGCGCGCGATTGTTGCGTGTGGCTGGTTTGGCATTCAGGCGTGGATTGGCGGCGAGGCGCTCAACATTTTGCTGAGTCGAATCCCCGGATGGAACGTCCTGCTGGGTGGCGTCGTCGCTGGTCACACCTGGAGCGAATGGATTTCATTCCTGATATTCTGGGGCCTCAACATTTTCATTATTTATCGCGGGATGGATTTGCTGAGAAAGGTCGAGAACTGGGCCGCGCCGTTCGTACTGGTGATGACTGCGCTCTTGCTCGGCTGGGCGATCTGGAAAGCTCATGGCCTGGGTTATCTGCTGACTCAGCAAAGTAAATTTCACAGCATCCGAGAGTTTTGGCCAATCTTCATTCCGTCCTTAACGGGAATGATCGGATTCTGGGCAACGCTGTCGCTGAACATGCCGGACTTTACGCGCTTCGGCCACAGCCAGCGCGAACAGGCCGTCGGGCAAATTGTCGCTTTGCCGACGACGATGACGGTGTTCGCGACCATGGGAGTAATGATTACCTCGGCGGCAGTCGTGATCTATCCCCACATGAAAGCCGACGAACTGTGGGATCCGATGAAGCTGGTTGGACAATTCAACCAGGTCGCGGTGGTGGCGGTCTCAATGTTCACCGTCGTCGTCGCGACACTCGCCGTGAACATCGCCGCAAATGTGGTCTCTCCGGCAAACGACTTCGCTAACGCGCTTCCGAAATTGATTTCATTTCGCACGGGCGGCCTGATAACCGGAATTGTCGGCATCCTGATGCAGCCATGGCGGCTGCTCGCGGATCCGTCCGGCTACATCTTCACCTGGCTGGTTGGTTATTCGGGCGGACTTGGATCAATCGCTGGAGTATTGATCGTCGACTACTGGCTGGTACGGCACAAACGTCTGGAGCTTGGCGATCTGTATCGAAGACGCGGGGTCTACACTTATAACGGCGGCTGGAACTGGCGCGCGGTGGTTGCCACGCTCGTTGGCTGTGCTCTGGCATGGGCCGGTCCATTGCTGGCCCGGTTTGGGGTAGTAGTTCCGATCCTGCAAATGTTCTATGATTACGCTTGGTTTGTCGGCTTCGGCGCGGCAGCCGGCGCTTACCTATTATTTATGAAGCTGGCGCCGCCGGAGATCGCTGCCGCGGCTCGAGCGGAATAGACTCTGAACTGACAACTGAGCGAAAACACAGGAGCGAAGATGGCACGAACAGTTAAATGCGGATTGATTCAGGCAAAGAACGCGGCGCCCACTGATGCGTCGATTGAAGAGATCAAACGGCTCAACATCGAAAAGCATGTGGCGATGATCGAAGATGCCGCCAAGCAGGGCGTGCAGATTCTCTGCATGCAGGAAGTCTTTACCACACCTTACTTCTGTGCCGAGCAGCAGACGCGCTGGTATGAAGCGGTCGAAAAAATCCCCGACGGTCCGACTACAAAGTTGATGCAGGAATTGGCGAAGCAGCACAACATGGTGATCATCGTGCCGATTTATGAAGAAGAGATCGCCGGCATCTACTACAACACGGCCGCAGTGATCGATGCCGATGGTAAGTATCTCGGTAAGTACCGCAAGAACCACATCCCGCACGTCAACCCCGGCTTCTGGGAAAAGTTTTATTTTCGTCCGGGAAACCTGGGCTATCCCGCGTTCGATACGGCTTACGCGCGCATAGGTGTTTACATCTGCTATGACCGCCACTTTCCCGAAGGCGCGCGCGTGCTGGGATTGAACGGCGCCGAGATCGTTTTTAATCCATCGGCCACCGTCGCCGGACTTTCCGAGTACCTTTGGAAGTTGGAGCAACCCGCCCACGCCGTGGCCAACGGATACTTTGTCGGCGCGATCAATCGCGTCGGCCACGAACTGCCCTGGGACATCGGCGAGTTCTATGGCCAGAGTTACTTCTGCGATCCGCGCGGTCAAATCATTGCGCAAGCTCCGCGGGATCAGGACGCCATCGTGGTCGCCGATCTGAATCTGGATTTGATTCGCGAAGTGCGCAACACCTGGCAATTCTTCCGCGACCGCCGGCCGGATAGCTACGGGCAATTGGTAGCGGATTAGGCGCCTCAACAGCGGAGGGTATTTATAATGATTGAACGCAAGAAAGATTTATTTGCTCTGCTCGCGAGACATCAAGAGCAGTTGAAGCAATTTGGCGTGAAGCGGTGGGGTGTTTTTGGCTCCTTTGTGCGTGGCCAGCAAAGCACTAGCAGCGACGTTGATATCCTGGTTGAGTTTGAGCAAGGCAAAAAGTCATTTGACAACTTCATGCACCTTGCGTTTTTTCTCGAAGAGCAAGTCGGCCGGAGAGTTGAACTCGTGACACCAGAATCTTTGAGTCCCCATATCGGTCCGCACATTTTGCGCGAGGTTGAATATGCCTCGATCACTAGCTGAATATCTTCAGCACATTCTTGACGAGATTGAGTATCTCAGCAAGACGACACAGAAGACCGACAAAGATACGTTTCTAAATGACGAGACGTTGCAGCGGTCATTCGTGCGCAGCATTGAAATAATTGGCGAGGCAGCGAAGCAAATCCCCGAATCGACGAGAAAGCAATATCCGCAAATCGAATGGCGTAGTATTGCCGGCATGAGGGATCGATTGATTCACGGTTACTTCGGAGTTGATTACGAGATTGTCTGGGACGTAGCCGCAAACAAAGCCGCTCAGCTAGCTGTGGACATCCAACAGGTTCTAGTCGACGAACGCGCTCGAAAGAATGACTGAACGGCAAAGAATTTCTTCCGGCGCAAAGTGGGAGTCGATTGTCGGCTATTCACGCGCAGTCCGCGTCGGCAATCGAATTTACGTCACGGGCACCACGGCACTTGGTGATGACGGCGAGATTGTTGGCATCGACGATGCTTACGCGCAGAGCGTCCAGTGTTTAAGGAATATCGAGAGCGCGCTGCATCGTCTCGGTGCGGGGCTAGAGCACATCGTGCGCACGCGAATGTTCGTCACGGACATTTCGCGTTGGGAAGAATACGGTCGGGCTCACGGCGAGTTTCTGCGCGACGTGATGCCGGCCACAACCATGGTAGAAGTATGCGCCTTAATCGATAAACGGATGCTGATCGAGATCGAAGCAGACGCCGAGTTGTAATCACTTTGCGGCAGATTTAGAAGCGGGCTACCGCAGCTTCGTCGGGCAGTAGCCCGACTCTAAACAATAAGGGTAGGAGTCATGATGGATCTCTCAATCACAGTTAACGGTATTAAGTTTCCCAACCCGTTCTTACTCGGTTCCGGCCCCCCTGGAACCAACGCGCGGGTAATTGCGAAGTCATACGACGCCGGCTGGGGCGGCGCGGTGGCCAAGACCGTCAGTCTTGAATCTAGCAAGGTCGTCAACGTCGTGCCGCGTTACGGCAAACTTCGCTCACGCAGTAATGGCGAAGTGATCGGCTTCCAAAACATCGAGCTGATCTCAGACCGCCCGATTGAAACCTGGCTCGAAGAATTTCGTCAGATCAAGAAAGACTACCCCGAGCATGTCTTGATCGCTTCCATCATGGAAGAGTACGACAAGGAACGCTGGCAGGAACTGACTCGCATGGTGCAGGACACCGGCGTCGATGCGTTCGAACTAAATTTTTCCTGCCCGCACGGAATGACTGAACGCAAGATGGGTTCAGAAATGGGCGAGCATCCCGACCTGACCCAGGAAGTGACCGGTTGGGTTACCGAGGTCGCGAAGATTCCTGTCTGGGCCAAGATGACGCCCAACATTACGAACATCAAAGAACCCGCCTCGGCCGCGGTGCGCGGCGGCGCGAATGGCATTTCGGCCATCAACACGATCCTTTCTGTGATCGGCGTAAACCTCGACACTCTGCGCCCGATGCCTACCGTTGAAGGCTATACGGTCCCCGGCGGTTATTCATCGCAGGCAGTAAAGCCGATCGCCCTGCGGATGGTCAGTCAACTGGCTCTGTCCCTGCCGATGGAAGTTTCAATCAGCGGGATCGGCGGCGTTGAGACTGCGCACGACGCGATAGAATTTATGTTGCTGGGCGCTTCGACCGTGCAGATTTGTACCGGCGTTATGCTCAAGGGCGTGAAGATGGTCGACGAACTTCAGGAAGGCCTGGCAAAGTTCATGACCGACAAAGGCTTCAACTCAGCACAGGAAATCGTCGGGAAAAGCTTGCCCTACTTCTCGACTCACATGGATCTTGTAAGTCGCATGAAAGAAGCCAAGCGTCACAAGGCCGGCGAAGCTTCCCGCGATAACGAGTGGGCCCAGAAGGACATTACCGAGAAGACCGCAGAACTGACTTCGAACTGAGCCCGCCGGTCGGCAAAGAAGTTTGACAAGCATGAAAGCGTCCGTTATCGTGCGGGCGCTTTCTTATTTTCTTTACGCCTTGAAGGCTTTATCTTCGCAAACTTCAGACTTCGGAGGCTGGAAAACAAATGCTGGGTATTTTAGCGATAGTGGCGAGCTTGGCGAGTTTCGTTTGCTTCATCATTGTCTTGATCAAGCAATTTCAGAATGCCGGCGTGGTGCACGGTATTATCGGGATTATCACTTGCGGGTTGTGGACCTTCATTTGGGGCTGGATGAATGCGGGTAAGCTCAACATCAAAAACATCATGATGATCTGGACGCTGCTATTTGTAGTCAGCATCATTCTTAACGTCATGAGCGGTGGTTTCAGTTATTCGCTGGGGACCCCTGCTACTCCGTAAAGACTGTTTCGCAGTCAATCCTCAAGCTGTATCTTTTCCGATGATTGAGGAAGGGTGGTTGGGTTTGGGAAATACTCAGCCACCCTTACCAGTCTGATCGTCCTCAATTGAGCCCACACGGGTGACTCCTTAATCAAAGATCGCCACGACCGGCGCATGATCCGAAGGCCGCTCCCACTTGCGCGGTTCTTTGTCGATGACCGTACTCAGGCTGCGCGCCGCCAGCGGCGCCGAAACCCAGATGTGATCAATCCGCAGTCCCAGGTTGCGACGAAAGGCGCCGGCGCGATAATCCCACCAGGAGTAATGACCGCCTTCTTCGGTGTGCTGCCGAAACGCATCCGTGAATCCCCAGTCCTTAATGTGCTGCAGGGCAGCTCGTTCCGGCTCGCTACAGAGAATGCGGTTCTGCCACAAACGCGGGTCGTGCACATCACGATCTTCGGGCGCGACGTTGAAATCACCACAGAGCAGGGCCGGCGTACTGACGTCATAACTCGCGTCAAGAAACTCGCGCAACTGCTTCATCCAACCAAGCTTGAACTGATATTTTTCCGAGCCAACCGACTGGCCGTTGGGAATGTAGACATTCACGATCCGCACGCCGGCGATCTCCGCGGAGAGCAGCCGCGACTGGCTGGTGGGATCGTCGTTGGGGTAGCCACGCTGAACGTTGGCGCAACCGGCGCGAGAAATAATCGCTACGCCGTTGTAACTCCGCTGGCCAAAGCTCACACAGTCGTAACCCAGTGCTTTGAGTTCGAGCGTGGGAAACTTATCGTCCGTACACTTTGTTTCCTGAATGCATAGGACATCCGGTTGCTGGGCCTCAAGCCAGCGTGTAACGTGAGGCAGCCTCGCGAGAATCGAATTAACATTCCAGGTAGCAATTTTCATTTTGTAGCGCAACTTGTTAAGTTGCGGCCGCGCAAGTTAACAACTTGCGCCACATCAAAGCGAGGCAATCAGTCCCGCCAGCAGCGCGCCACGCAGTGCGATATTGTCGACGATGACATGCTCGTGCGAAGCGTGAGCGCCATCGCCTTCTATCCCCAGGCCATCGAGCACGGCAGTTCCCAACGCGCCCACAAAGTTTCCATCCGAAGCCCCGCCAACGCTGGCTTCCCCTAAGTCAAAGTCGAGCATGCGGGCGATTTGCCGGGCCCGCTCGTATAGCTCGACGACCTTCTCCGTTCGTTCCAACGGGGGCCGATTGATGCCGCCGGAAAAGATCGCCTGGGCGCGTTCGTCGAAAGGCGTCAAGCTCAGGATCGCATTCTCAATCCGGCTACCCTCGGCAGCCGAACTAAAGCGCACATCAATCTCGGCGCGCGCTTCGGCGGGCACTACATTCGAATGCGTGCCTCCCTGCACGACGGTAACCGT
>JAWVEM010000147.1:0-15853 GCA_033856735.1 Blastocatellia bacterium | reverse complement strand
TTCTTTGTGCTGGGCACAAAGGATTCCTACAACAGTGAAGGAATGGAAACGGTCAACCTTACGCTCAGCAATCCAACCGGCGCGTCCGTTGGTAGCCAGGGGACCGCGACGATGAGTATCGCCGACGACACGACCGTGCCGGCAAATTCACAACCCATCGATGATGCAGGTACGTTTGTTTGCCAGCACTATCACGACTTTCTTAATCGACAAGCCGATGCGAATGGCCAGTCTTTCTGGACTAACGAGATCGCGTCCTGTGTTAACGACGCAAACTGCCGGCAAGAGAAGCGCATCAATGTTTCGGCGGCCTTCTTCCTCTCAGTCGAATTTCAGAATACGGGCTACTTCGCGTTTCGCTTCTACCGCGGTTCTTTCCCTGACAGTGCACAGCGGCCACGCGGCTTGCCGCGCTATCTCGAGTTTCTTCGCGACGAACAAGCGCTCCAGAATTTGGTCGTAGTAGGGCAGACAAACTGGGAAGCAGTTCTTGAACAGAACAAGCAGGGCTTCGCGCTTAATTGGGTAGATCGAGCGGACTTCATCGCCGAGTACCCGACGACGATGGTGCGCGATGATTACATCGACAAACTCTTCCTGCGCTCTGGCGCGACACCAACACAGGCCGAGCGCAACCAGGCGCAGTTTGCCTACGACAGCGGCGGCAGTGTGAAAGAGAAACGAGCGAAGGGCATTCGCGCGGTGGTGGATACGGGCGCGGTCTACAACGCTCAATACAACCCGGCGTTTGTGCTGATGCAATACTTCGGCTACCTGCGCCGCAACCCGGACAGCGCGCCGGACAATAACTTTGGCGGGTACGATTTCTGGCTTAATAAGATGAACCAGTTCAGCCTGGCTGGGGAAGACGTCCGCGATGCGCAAACTGCGCTGAACCGGATGAAGCGCGCCGAGATGGTCAAAGCATTTCTGGTCGCCGGTGAGTACCGCGGCCGGTTTGGAGTTAATTAGGGCCAGCCTAAATTAGTCCCGCCGAGGAACAATACGCGCGTTAATGCTGGGACCGCGGACGTCCCGTCCGCACCCAGCAAAGCCGCGCGAAGTCGTCTCAATTATCCAGACAGCGCCTTGTGGAGTGATTAGCTTGCGCTTCGCGTTCAGTGCGGACGAGCCGTTAGCGTTCCCAGCAATACAACCTTCTGACTTGAAACCCAAACCATTACCAAGCTGATTGCTGAGTTCGATCCTTCGAGCAAATCTGTTACTCTGTTTCTCGTCGAACAACTCAGCTTGCGACGAGTTCGGAATCTTGAAGTAACCCTTGACCGGCAAGCCACCACTTGGTTCTTACCCCGGTTATGAAGGTGCGGTTCCAAAAACTACTTTTTATTGCGCTGGCAATGCCCATCATGCTTGGGGTATTTGCAGGGATAACCCGCGGTCAGTCTTCTGACCAAAATCTGCCCACGCCAGTACTCGCAAACGATATCAACGGCCGGATTGCAGCTCTCGATCTCGGGGATGCGCGTTCGACTCGGCACTTTTACGCGTTCGAAGGAAACCCGGGCGACCTGCTGATTACGATGGACGGTAAGAACCTGAATGGCGACATAGATGTCTTCACTGCAGTCACCTTCAGGCCGTTAACGAAGACTACGCTTTATGCGAATTCGCAGGCTGGTGAAGTGACCAAGGGCATCTATTTGCGGGCGCATCAGATTATGATTTTACGCGTGGAGGCGCGCACGCCGAACGATGAAGAGGGCTCGTATCACATTAGGTTTGGCGGTAGCTTTGCGCCGTTCAGTGGCGGTATCCCCGTCGCCGAAAACAGCAAACCCCAGGAAGACTCTGCGAGACCAAATTCGGGTGGGAGGCGATTGTCTTCCGTCGGGGCGACGATAGCCCAACCCACGATCGAGACTCCGCCGGCAACCGCCGAAGCAAAAACTGTAGAGAACGAGAAACCCGCCGATGACACAGCAGCCGCCAGGAAGACAACGCCATCAAGTGCGGTGAAGGGCAGACCCACCAGACCGGCCGCCACGGCCCGTGATTCCCGTCGCCGAACACGGCCGGCGCGGCCAAAGCCCGCACCTTCCGATATCGAGCCTGCCAAGACTTCGGCAGCAAAGACGGAAGCGGGTCAACCGAAATCAGCTAAGAAAGAGGCTGGCGCCGCTGGGGAAGAGAAGACAGCGAATTCCGAAAAAGCGGAAGCTGCGAAATCGAATCCTCAGGAATTGCCGCTGCCGGGTGCTCACCTGATCATTGAATCGAAGGACGGAACCAAAATCGATCGGCCCATGTCCACAGTAAGACGTGTGGTCGTCGAAGGCGGCATGATCGTCATCGTGTTAAAGACCGGCCGCATCGAGCGCGTTGCGATGTCGACCGTCGCCCGGATGGCGATCGAACCGTAGTGGTTGCGGAAGAATCAAAATACTATCTACTCAACCACACGAATCAGCACTAAGAAGATCGCTTGCTTTCTCCGGTCATTTCGTGTGGTTTCGTGGATCGCTCTTGCAGCTTAGCAATCGGTTCTTCAAGTTCCCCCGCTGCCGGGAGCCGCTAGTTGGCAAGTGACGCGGACCATTGGTCGCGTCCGACGCCATAGACAAGCACTTCATTGCCGTACAATTCAGTCTTGCCTTCAAGCTTCTCGCCGAGGCGTTGCGCCACTTTGGCTGACGCGAAATTCGCGGGCGCAATCAAACTGATAACGTGATCGCGCTTCAACTCGGTAAACGCGTAGGCCAGCGCTCGCCGCGCGCCTTCGGTCGCATAACCCTTGCCCCAACTTTCGCGGGCGAGCGTCCAACCCAATTCAAAGGCCGGCCAGCCCACGGGGTTCATGAATCCAATTCTGCCGACGAGATTGCCGGTGCTCTTTTCTTCCACGGCCCAAATTCCGTAGCCGCGAAAATACCAGTGGCCTATGAAGTAAGCCAGGTGGCGCCAGACTTCGATATCACTGAGCACCTGCCCGCCGAGAAAACGCATGACTTCAGGGTCACGGCAAATCGCCGCGTATTGATCGAAGTCGTCTTCACGCAGCCAGCGCAACAGCAGCCGTTCGGTCTCGAGGGTGACCTCGTTCATCTCCATGGTTTCGTTTTACCTTAAATACCTGCGCACCGGATTCGCGCGGCAGTTATCTCCTGTCATCACTTCGCGTCCTTCCCAAAAGAAGAAGGCGAGGGAGGATATCACGATCCGCGGACAACAAATCCTGAAAAAAACCAGTACCGGTTCGATTCCAAAACCATCAAAAACTTCGTGGTGTCCAAATGGTGCGTGCTACACGCGGGACTGGCCCGACCGTTAAGGAGGGCTCAGAAAGGTAAGCTAAGAGAGCCCTCCCTGACGGTCGGGTTAATGCCCCGCTCCCAGCCTGGACTTAGCCACACACTTTTAGAATACTAACAAAAACTTTGACAGCTCTCCCGTGCTCTGTTATTGATTCGACAGTAATGAACCGAAATACACTTCACCTTAACGTCCTCTCCCGGCTTTGCCTGGGCTCGTTAGTATTGTTCTTGGCGGGCTCCGCCATGTCCGCCGTGCCCTGTGATCCGATAACGTCACAGCCGGACGCTTGGGTAACTGGAAGAGTGAATGCGCTGGTGCTGGCGGCGCGACGCGCGTATGAAAACGATCGTGCGCAGGCCGCGTATGAGCGAGTGCTGGACGGAATTACTCGTACGATGCAGCAATGCCGGTTGGGCCAGGAAAAGGATTTCGCCGCGCGCTATCCGGAGTTCGTCGGCTACATCAGGACGGTGTCACTCGACCGCCAACCGGATCACGAACTCGGCTTTAGCGTTCCTGACAGCGTTTACTTTTCCGAGACGCGCGCTTACGTCTCTATTCCCGAGTTCCTTTTGACGCCAGAGTTTCTGCGCGTCGTCAGTCGCTTCGCAACTTTGCCACAGGCGAAGGCCATGCTGCGGCAAGTCAACGCCGGCCGGAGCGTCGAAGATCAGCTTATATTTTTTAGTTATCAGTCGCGGCATCTCGGGACCCCGGATAACCCGGACAGCTTTTGGCGCCTCTTGATCGTCGTGCCTGGCAACGCGGGGCAGGGAGTTCCGGAGAAGTGGGTGCAATTCGGCGTGCCTGATCCACGTGCTCGGGCTCCGGTGCGAAACGTCTCGGTAGTTTCCGTCGTGCCCAGCCCCGACGGAACCACCAACGCATACTTCAAAGATTATTTCCGAACCTACAAGCGCAACGGCTCGATCACGATCAAGGGGCGCTGGGACCTGGGGTTCGGTGACGACAACTGCGCGCTATGTCACAAGAGCGGCATCCTGCCGATCTTTCCGGTCAACGGCACTGTGAGTCGCGATGAGCAGCCAACGGTCCGCGTAGTCAATGAGCGTTTTCTCAAGTACGGCCGGCCGCGCTTTGACAAGTACCTGGATGCGAGCGAGTTTGGTCCGGGCCTGGGCTCGAGCAGCATAAGCGAACTGACTGCTTCTTCTGGCGAAAAGAAAGCGGGAGTTGATGGAGTGAAGTGCGGCGCCTGTCACCAGCCCAATGGGCTGGGCGCGTTGAACTGGCCGATGGACCGAACGTTAATTAGTTCCTATGTGAAGGGCGGCCAGATGCCTCTGGGTTTCGAACTGACAGCGCTGGAACGCAACCGCCTCTATACCAGACTGATTCAGGAATACTTCGCGATTGATGAGGCAAAGCCGGGGATTCTTAAGACGTGGTTGTTAGGTCGTCGAAGATCGCCGGTAGCGGCAAATAAAAATTGACTGTGATAACAGGTATACTCCAGTCGGCCTTTGATAGAGGGAAGACCCAACTAAAGTGGGTACTCTAAACACCTGTATGGTTAGCCCCGATCTACTTCTTGCCCGACTTCAATTCCGCCAGCTTGTCCTTGAACTGCGATAGATCCTGATTCGTGGGATCTATCTTAGCGAGCTTGTTAATCGCTTCTTCCGCGCCCTTGGCGTCTCCCTTGCTCAACAGCACCGCGCACAGACCATCGAGCACCGGAATGTCTTCCGGCTTCTTTTGCAGGGCGGCGCGGTACCACTTTTCGGCGGCGTCAAAATGTCCGGCATCCATGTTCGCCACGCCCAGCATGCCCAGCACGTTGAAGTCGCTTGGCTTTATCTTGTTGGCAGCCAGCAGGTACTCGATCGCCTGATCGACGCGTTGGATTTGGTACTCGAGCTTGGCGGCGGTAAGCTGCGCGTCAAAATTATCGGGCTGCTCGCGGGCCTGCTTCATGGCTTCCTGAACCTGTGTGAACGTCTGCTGCGGATCAGCGTTCTGATCACCACCGCCGACCGCCGGGTGGTTCGGCGGCAAGTTCTGAGCTTGCTGGGCAGCCGACAGCGGCGCGGCGCGCTGAGCCGCCTCACGTGTCAGGATTGAGTTGGCCAGCAGGAAGCCGATAATAAAACCGATCAGGATGCCGATGATCGCGAAAAGGAGGTTGTCTCTATTCATAAGTTATTTGATCGTGGCACGCCTCCCGCCGTAAATACTTGCAGGATGCAAGCGCCACAGTTACTACTCGACCGGTTTCAGCAACCCGCGAATCTGCTCGCGCAGTTCGGGGTTATCCGTGTGTCCGTGTTTGATAATAGCGTGACTGACTGCGGCGTCGAGTACCTCTTCTTCGGCGCCTTCGACGCGCAGCGTACAGCCGCTTTCGCTCGGATAGTCGCGGCAATCGATTGCTCTTCTATCAGACATGATCGCTCCTCATTTTGAGGTGGATGTTTAGAAGCTAGCGGTAGCCCGTCTAAACAACATCACGGTCTATTTCGTACCTTTATCAACAGCCATCTGCCTGGCCTTCGCTATCTGTTCTGAGATTGCCTTTAACTCTTCCGAGCCGGCGGGCAGCTGCGTCAGAAGCTTCTGCCAGTAGTCGATCGCTTTTTTGTAGTCGCCAGCCTGATACGCGGCACTGCCGGCCAGGTCCAGGGCCTTTTGCTGTTTCGGATCTATTTGCAACGCGCGATTTATCGCGTCGGTTGGCTTGCCGGCCAGACGTTGGCCATTGGCCAGCGCGGCAGCTTCGGCATAGTCAGCCCAGACGCTCGCGTCGTTCCCGTTCAAAGCGGTGGCATGTTCGTACGCGGCCGCGGCGTCGGCGAAGCGCTCCATTGAAAGGTAGCTGCGCGCAAGCATCAACCAACCCTGCGCGTCGTTCGGATTTTGCTCGAGCTTCCTGGCCAGCTTCTCGACATTCGCTGCGATTTGCTGACTACTCATCGGGCCGCCTTGCTGAGATGCAGCCGAGGCCATTTGCGGCAGCAAAGGAGCGAGTCCGTTCGGATTACCAATCACAAAATATAAAACGATGACGCCAATCGGTATGGCCAGGCCCACGCCGTAAGCAACCTTTCGCGTGGGCGTAGACGAAGATGATAAGTCAGAGCTGGGCGCGCCAACGTCTTCGAGTAGACGTCGCTCGAGTTCTTCTTTGTCCTGCTGGTATTGCTCCTCGCTGACTAGTCCGTTCTTCAGATCAGCTTCCATCTCTTTGAACTGGTCACGGTAAATCAGCACGTTCGCGGCGCGCAGGTCATCGCCCTTTTCAGCGCCGGACTTTTGTAAGAGCGGCGGCAGCACGAACCACAACGCGAACAAGATGAACAGGGCAGCGATTATCCAGAAAATTAACATAGAGTGTTTGAGCGCAAGCTAACAACTTGCGCTACGTTATCCAACGTCGTCTTGCAGGAGAGTCTCAGCCCTCTTCCGTTCCGCGGCGCTGAGCGGCTTGTCCTGGATCAACTCACGGCGACGTTTGAGATAACGATAGAGCACGATAGTGCCGCCGACTAAAAGTACGAACGGTCCGAACCACAGCAGGTAGGTCGTCGCTTTTACCGGCGGATTGTAGAGCACGAAATCGCCGTAGCGCTGAGTGAGGAACGCCAGAATCTCCGCGTCGCTTTTGCCGGCATTCATCTGCTCACGGATCTGTTTGCGTAAATCCTCAGCCAGGTCGGCCCGGGAATCGGCCAGCGTTTCGTTCTGGCAAACCAGACAGCGCAACTGCTCGGTCAGCGCTTTCATGCGCTTTTCGAGTTTCGGATCTTCGTTAGGCTGCGCTTCTTTGGCGACCAGCGCTCCACCGAAACAAAACCCTATTAGGATGATTAGGACGACGTCTTTCATTGATTCAATTGTTTCACTCGCGGCAGAATCTCTTTCTGCCACGCCTCTTCGGTGATCGGTCCGATCTGCTTGTAGCGAATGACGCCGTTACGATCAATCAGGAAAGTTTCAGGCGCGCCATAGACGCCATAGTCAATCGACAAGCGGCCCTCAGGATCGGACGCGGTCAACGTGTAGGGATTGCCCTCTTCTTCGAGAAGTTGTAGGGCGGTGGCTCGTTCATCTTTGTAATCCACGCCATAGATCGGGACCGCTGCGGTCTTTGAATATTGAACCAGCAGCGGATGCTCGTCACGACACGCGACACACCATGTGCCCCAAAAATTCAGCAGCCAGACTTTGCCCTGCATCTCTGCGGCTGAGAATGTCTTCGTCGGATCTTGCAGTTGTTTTAGCTGGAACGCAGGCGCGGGCTTGTTAATAAGCGGCGACGGAATTTCATGCGGATCGCGGCGCAGCCCGACCAGCAGGAAAGCTACCAGCCCGATGAAGAGAACGAGGGGTAATAAAAGTAAACGGTTCATGTACTACTCAACTGCGGAAGATGCTGCGGTCGTGACTACCTTTGGTGCGGCCTCAGTCTTACTTGAGGGAGTTTCTCGGGCCTGCTTGCGCGACGCCAGGGCATAACGACGATCGGTAACGGCGAACCCTCCGCCAATCGCCATTAGCAAAGCTCCACCCCAAATCCAATTCACCAGAGGCTTGTGATAGACCCGCACGGTCCAGCCGCCGCCGGGGACTTCGTCACCGAGCGATAGATACAGATCGCGCCATACGCTGCGATCGATCGCGGTCTCAGATGTGGCGTTACCGGAAACGGTAAAGGCGCGCTTCTCGGGATGCATGACTGTCACCGGCGACCCATTCTTGGTGACTTCCATGTCGGCGCGCACGGCCTTGAAGTTCGGTCCCTTGTACTGAGCCAGATTGTCGAGACGGAATTCATAACCACCGACGCTCACCGTGTCGCCGATGTTCATCTTGACGTCTCTCTCAGTCTGATAGCTCGTGACGACCGTTACGCCGGCGATGAATACCGCGACGCCGATGTGGGCCAGGTGCATGCCGTAATAACTGCGCGACGGCGCTTTCAATCTGCTCAGCAAACTCAATTCACCGGATTGGCTGCGGACTCTGCTCAAAATATTTTGGATAGACGTAGCGACGATCCAGCAGAAGAGCAAAAGCCCCAGGCTGGCGCGCCATTTCCATCCGCCGATCACGAACGGCAAAATTACCGCCGTCACCAGACTCAGCGCGAAGGCCAATCGCAAGCGGACCGCGAGCTCGGGGATCTTCGCGTGTTTCCAGCGAGCGATGGGGCCGACGCCAATCAGGAACGCAGCGGGCGCCATCAGCGGGACGAACACGCTGTTGAAATAAGGCGGGCCCACGGAAAGTTTACCGAGATTAAGCGCGTCGACGAACAACGGATACAAAGTTCCAAGTAAGACCGATCCGGCCGCGACTATCAGCAGCACGTTGTTGGTGAGCAGAAGCGACTCGCGGGAAAAAACCTCAAATTTCGAACCGAGGCCGACCTGCTTTGCCCGCCAGGCGTACAAGGCCAGCGAACCTCCGATGACCACCGTCAGGAAGCCGAGGATGAAGATGCCGCGCTTGGGATCGGTCGCGAAGGC
Source organism: Blastocatellia bacterium (assembly GCA_033856735.1). Classification (GTDB taxonomy): domain Bacteria; phylum Acidobacteriota; class Blastocatellia; order Pyrinomonadales; family Pyrinomonadaceae; genus UBA11740. The sequence goes on along the minus strand of JAWVEM010000147.1, from coordinate 7,088 downwards.
ATGCACCGACGTTAGCACTCCGGAGCGCACCAGGAACGTCCCGAGCAAACTCAAAGAGAACGCAGCGATCGCCAACAGCACAGTCCAGCTCTTGAATCCACCGCGTTTTTCTGTGACGGCGAGAGAGTGAATCAGCGCAGTCCCCACCAGCCAGGGCATAAACGAAGCGTTTTCGACTGGATCCCAAAACCACCAACCACCCCACCCCAGTTCGTAGTACGCCCAGAAACTTCCCAACGCGATGCCACACGTGAGGAACATCCAGGCTACTGTGGTCCATGGCCGCGACCAGCGGGCCCAGGTTGCATCCAGCCGCCCGCCAATCAGTGCGGAAATCGCGAATGCGAAGGCCACGCACATTCCCACGTAACCCATGTAAAGCATCGGCGGATGCGCGACCATGGCCGGATCCTGGAGCAGGGGATTCAGATCGTGGCCGTCGGGCGGAACAGGAATCAGGCGCTGAAAGGGATTCGAGGTCAGCAACATGAACAGCAGAAAGCCCGTGCTGATCACTGCCATCACCGAAAGTACTCGGGCGACCATTTCCCTGGGGAGGTGGTTACTGAACAAGCTGACCGCGACCATCCAAATCGTGAGCATGAAGGTCCAAAGCAGCAGCGAGCCCTCGTGCGATCCCCAGGTGGCCGCCAATCGATATTGAAGAGGCAGTTGCGAGTTGGAATTCGTGGCTACGTTGAGCACCGAAAAATCATTACTGATGAATGAGTAGGCGAGACAACAAAACGCCACGGCCACAAAAATAAATTGGGCCTGGGCCGTCGGCCGGGCCACCGCGATCAGTTGTGGAATGCCGCGGGCCGCGCCAATCAAAGGCAGCGTGGCCTGCGTTACCGCGAGCATCAGCGCGAGGATCAGTGCGATTTGTCCAATTTCAGGAATCATTTAGCTTTGTTTTAAAGTGCGCTGACAAGTCAGCGCTTCGCTTACCAAGTCAATTCAAGTCGGCCCACTCCAAACTATTTCGACAGCGTCCTGCCCGCTTCGTTCGCTGAGTTCTTAATCTTCTCTATATCCTTCGCCTGGTCGAGGGCGCGCGCGGCTTCGGGCGGCATATAGTTCTCGTCGTGCTTGGCCATGATTTGATCGGCGTAAAAAACTCCGTCGGCGCCCACCTTGCCCTGGGCCACGCAGCCGCGGCCTTCTTTGAAAAGGTCGGGCAGGATTCCTTTATAGACCACTGGGAGCGTGTTGGCTGTGTCCGTGACGGCAAAGCGAATCGTCAGTCCATCGGTATCACGTTTCAGACTTCCATTCTCCACCAAGCCGCCGATGCGAAACGTCCGGCCCAGCGGCGCTTCTTTGGCCATGACCTGCGTGGGACTGAAAAAGAAGACCAGATTATTTCGAAAAGCGCCCAGGACGAGCCACGCGGCTAACCCTAGCGCCGCCAAGCCGGTAAGAATAAAAACGATTCTCTTGTGACGCTTCTTCATTGAATCTCCCGGACTGAATTCTCCAGTTCCCAATCAAGATCTGTACCCCGGGGGTTCTCTGTGCGCGCAAGATCTCGTTTGCGCTTCAGCAGCAGCAGAACTTCCGCTCCAAGTAAGAGGAAGGTTACCCCGTACGATCCCCAGACATAGAGCCCGTAACCGCCCATCCAAAAAAATTTTGACCAGTTCATAAGTTTAGTTGTAGGGGCAGCCCTCGTGGCTGCCCGCGCTCACAAATCTCGTAACCCGGGCAGGGACAAGCCTTGCCCCTACGCCACGACTTCGGCGAGCCACGGCGACTCACGTTCGCGTTCTCGAATAATGTAACGCACCCGCACCAGAACGACGGCGATCGAATACATCCAGCACGCCGCCAACAAAATCAACATAGCCGCGAGCATGCTGGGCGCCATGGTTGGCTTGTTGGCAATCCGGATGGTGGCCCCCTGGTGCAGGCTGTTCCACCACTGCACCGAAAAATAAATGATGGGAACATTGATCACGCCGACGAGTGCCAGGACTGCTCCCGCTCGATCGGCGCGGCGCGGATCGTCAATCGAAGATTGGAGCGAGATGAATCCGATATAGAGAAACATCAAAATCAATGTAGAAGTCAGACGCGCGTCCCAAACCCACCAGACGCCCCAGGCCGGCCGCCCCCAAAGGGAACCAGTCACAAGCGAGATAAAAGTGAAGATCGCGCCGGTGGGCGAAATCGCCGTCGCCATCATTGAACCCAGTCGCGCATTGAAGGCCCATCCGATTCCCGCATATACGGCCATTAGTACATACAGAAACATGCCCATCCAGGCTGCCGGTACATGAATAAAGATAATTCTGTACGCCTCGCCCTGTTGGAAATCAGTCGGCGCGACAAAAAACCCAACGTACAGTCCGACGATAAAGAGCAGGGCAGTCAGAAGCGCGAACCACGGGACTAACTTGCCGGCGAGCGGGTAGAAATTCGCAGGGGCTGCGTACTTATACCAATTTATTTTCATCGTCTAATGTCCTGGCTCCTTCTCCCAAATGGAGAAGCGACATTGCAAACAGGAAAACCAAAGCTTATCTACAAGTTTCATTCCACCGATATCTTTAAGGCCGCGCTGGTGGCCCACGGTGCGAAGACCAACGTCAGCACTAAGGTCGCCCCCAGCAGCAGCAGATAGGGTTGAGGGCTCGCACCATCAACGCTGGCCTGGACCGCACCAGTTCCGAAGATCAGGACCGGGATGTAAAGCGGCAAGACGAGCAAAGCAACTAAAACATTTGCGGCCCGCAGGCCGAGAGTGAGTGCCGCGCCGATCGATCCGATCAAACTCAGGACTGGCGTTCCCAGCAAGAGCGACACCACCACTATCAAGAGACTATCTTGCGACAAACCGAACTGGAGTCCAAGCAGCGGTGCGATAATCACCAAAGGCACCTCGGAAACCAGCCATTGCGCCAGAAGCTTTCCCAGTACTATCAGGTAGGTGGATTGCGGCGTCAGGAGAAGTTGTTCAAGCGTCCCGTCCTGATAATCATTGCCAAAAATTCTGCCCAACGAGAGCATCGAAGCCAGCAGCGCCGCCACCCACACGACGCCCGGCGCAATGGCGCGTAGCGTCTCTCTCTCCGGGCCGATACCGAGCGGGAAGAGACTGACAACAATTACAAAGAAGAAAACCGTCGCGAGTACGTCAGCCCGTCGCCGCCAGGCGAGAATCAAGTCTCTCCAGACGAGCCACCCAAACATCGAGTGAAGTGAATGTGCGCTCACTGGGAAAGTTCGATCCGCTGGATTCGATCCGCGGCCAAATCGAGTTCCTGATGTGTGGCGATGATGGCCAGGCCGCCGTTACTTAAGTGCTCGCCGATAAACCGGCGCGAAATTCTTATGGCCGCATCGTCGAGCGAAGTCAGAACTTCATCCAGGATCCAAAGCTTCGCCTTTGATGCCGGCAATCGCGCCAGGGCGACTCTGCGTCTTTGTCCGGCGGACAGGGACCGGGCCGGCAAATTCTGTTGACGGCTTAAACCAACCTGCTCGAGGATTGCTTGCGCGTGCGATTTGCTCAGGACGTTACCAGAGACGCCGCCGGCGATGCGCAAATTCTCGATCGCACTCAATTCATCTTTGACGCCGTTTTGATGGGCCAGATAAGCCAGCGCCCCGGAATACTCTTCGCCCAGCGATCGGATCGACGTTCCCTGCCAGCGAACTTCACCTTCGGCCGGCGCGGCCAGCCCGGAGAGAATGCGCAGGAGACTGGTTTTTCCACTGCCATTGGCCCCGCGAAGTTCGATCAACTCGCCGGCCGCGATTGAAAAGTTCAACGCCTTGAACAGCCGGCGATCTCCACGAGTGCATCCCAGGTTTACAGCTTCCAGCATCGTCTGTGCTCGCCGGTTGAAGTCTATGCGGATCTGAAACGAAGATAAGTAGCGCGAACGGACTTGCATCATAGCTGAGATTTAGACAGCTTGTCATCGTGAAGGAACTACAGCAATAGCTTGACGCGAAATTCTCCGCGCCCCGTCTAGTACTCGGCGGACCTGCCGCAAATGTTCTCAAACTTTGTTCACCGCCGAGGCGCAGGATCGCGGAGACAGCATCAACCTGATGGGTGACTATATGTTTTGCCGGTCAGTTCATCATTCGCGCGATGTCGAGAACCACGCATACTTTGCACCAGTCCAAAAAACGAATCCGGCTTTACCGCCGATTGTCTCATTGAGGACATCGCCCCTAAGCTGCGGCAGTTTGTGGCTGGCCCTGCGCGTTGCTTCAGACGATTGCGCGAGCAAATTGGATCCGGCCCCGTTCTTGAGCACGTATGTTTGTTTTGCTTCCGTTGCCCGCCATCCCTGGGCGCCGACGCCATGAATGATAGCGAGAAGCGTGTCTCCCTTTTCGACATGCGCGCGTTTGCTGGGAGGGACGCGATTGGACAAGCTGGGAAGAGGAGTGTTCCGCGGATCCTCCAGTGACCAATTCGCCAGTTCGTTGTTGATATCGCCCAGCGAGGCCTCGTTGGCCTTAATAGCGACGGCCAGATCCTCCGCTCCGTCGCCGTTAAAATCTCCGACCGCAAAGCCCGGCGTCCGTGAAACGTCCGGAGTTGCCGCTTTCTCGAAGACTCGGGCAACAGTATCGCGGATCTCCGTTGGGTTAGGCGGAGCCGACGGTGTACTGGCGCGAGTGGGGGTAGGCGTAGGCGAGGCCAACGCAAGCACTCGAGCTGCCGGTTCTATCGTAGATTCAACGCGCGGCGCCGGTTCGACACTCTTGGCTTCTTCGTTCTGTTTGGCACAGCCCGGTAAGGCGATGGCAAACAAGACCAGGCTGAAGCCAAAGACGTTCGTTCTCCTGCAAGACACTGGTAAAGACCTCCCTTGCCTGACTGCGAATAAAGAGTTTCTGTAGGGGAAATATATTGGAAGGGCCAGTGAGGCTGAATATAAAATCGAGTTCAGCCTCACTGACCATTTTTGGTTAGGAACCAGAGCCAATCAAATCGAATTCAGAAACGTGATTAGCTGGTTCTTTTGCGTCGTGGTCAGCCCGCGATAGCTGTTGATGACGCCGGTGGCCTCCCCTGCGTGGCGGAGGATGGCGTCGTTGCGCGTATAATTCTCGAGATCGTGCATCAACTCGTTGCGAGTGCGCACTCCCCAAAGTGGGGCGGTACGTACCTTGTTCCTGGTTGATTGGTCAAGAGTGTTGGTGCCGGCAACGTTAGTTTGGACAATTCCATCACCAGTCCCAACATCGTGCAGCAGAAAATCGCTGTACGGGTGAATTATCTTGTTGCCCAGAGCCGGTGGAACCGTAAACGCCCCGCCGTTAATCAGGGTACCGGCGGGAGAGGTCGTAAAGGTTGCGATGTGACAGATGTCGCATCCAACCGAATGGAATAGAGAAGCCCCGGTTTGGGCGTCCGCGGTGGCCGCCAGCCTCGTATCGCGTCCAGGCACTTTGCTGGCTCTCATAAACTCCGCGAAGGTATTGATATCACCATCAGGGTCCTCTCCGCAGTTCACGCTCGTGTTGGCTTTGCAGGGGGCGTTGTCAGGGACGTCATCACAGAGCGCCCGGCCCCCAATGCCAGTACCTGCCGGGACAGGCTCCTGGAGGTTGAATTGGTTGGTGATGCCCTGTTCGTTGAGATAAGCGTCACTCGAAAAGCTCAGCAGGCTGGCCTGTTGATTTTTCCAGCCAAACCGGCCGATGCGAAATTGCCCGGGCGCCTCGGCTACCGGAACCGTGATTATTTGACCCTTCATACCAGAGGGCTGACCGTTGGGGATGTTCTGCAACGTAGTGTTTGAGATGGCCTCAACGAAACCGAGCCCCAGAACGTTGGTCGCTGCACGCCGCGTGCGAATGTCATCGGCGCTCGACAGGCGCTCCTCTCCCTGGTCGGCCGGGTGGTTATAGATAATCGTGCCATCCGGAACCGCGTTAGTTGGATCGTTGTCCGTTACCACACCTGGACATGTCGCGCGCTGGTTGATGAGTGATCGGTTGGCAATGGTCACGCCACCGTTCGGACCGCCCACGTTTATAATCACCGTGGCCGGTACGAAGTTACCCGACCCGTCGAGATGACCGGCTCGAAGTTCCGAGATTTGGCTGATGCCGCCGCTCACCGGATTTTGGTGGCATTCAGCGCAGGACTGCGCATTGTAGATCGGGCCGAGGCCTTTAGTGACATCATCCCGTTCCTCGAAGGTTGCTCGATCGGCATCGTGTACGGCCTGGGTAACCATTCCGTTGGTTAAGGTGTCGAAGCCCGCCGGGGCTTCAGTAGCAGCTTGGCCTTCAACGGTTCTCGACGTCCAGATTGGCAGTGCGAGAGCCGTTACGAATAGAAGAAAAACCAGAACTCTGACAAGTGTCTTCATATCTTCCTCCTGCACACTGGTAGGCACACTTGTGCACAACACAACCGACAACTTGCCTACGGCAAATTGCACAAGTGGCTTTACCCCCTGGGACCCTTGGATCTGTACTCGAAAGGCTGGCCGAAAAGTATAGTCAGCGCGCCGTTGCAGCGGCCAGATAAGAGCGGGTGAAAGCCCGCCCAAATGGAAAATCCTAATTTCTCAAGAAAACCCGACGCGCAATTACTGGCAAGTTGCGCGAACTCTAGTCCGATTAGTTATTTGTGTCAATACAAATTTTTGCATAGTGATCGTAAAACTTTTTCATTGCTATTGTGGTGAGCCAGCCGGGGGGCACGGATTGAGGGCGAAATGGACTTCTTGAGGTCTGAATAAGCCCCGGCTTCTTCGTCAGCTGACAATCACTCGTGGAAAGCATCCAGAGACGGGCGGCGTCTTGCCGCGAGCGGCTTTTTCAGTTAAAAGAGGTTCATCGTTAAGTAAAGGACGCATTGGATAGCAGAAACAGATCATAGCCGTCAGACTCGGGCTCTTCGAGGAAATTTGGGCAGCCTGTTCGCGAATCAGTGACCTCCTCATGAATCAGAATCAAAGTGATCGCGATGCCGCGGTAATGCGACTGTACGAGCAACTCGTAGAGATCGAGCAGCGGCTGATCCCCACGGGTCTGCACGTGTTTGGTCGTCCGGCCGAACTGAAGGAAAAAGCCGATCTGCTCCGAATGGTCGCTTCATTCGACAG